>NZ_DRGM01000001.1 GCF_011050055.1 Pseudoalteromonas prydzensis
CTAATCGTACTTTTTCAGATTATGACGACATTGTGGAGCAAGTAAGTAGAGCGTGGAATGTGTTTCGTTCAAATATTACTAACATTAAGCATATGTGCTTTAGAGCATGGACAAATTTGATCACTTAATAAATAGTATTGGTATAAGTAGCTCAGTAATTACAAAATAGGCTGTAATATTTAGTTAATTATGTCGCCAAAAACTGCAATAGTGAGTTGATTTCTATATGCTCTTGCCAAATTATTATACTAATAGGTGAAGTGCATGAACTCTTCCACTGATGCTGCGCAGTTTGACGCAGTGACAACAAGTAAATCGAAATGGAATTTTCATGATACCCAATGGGTGTTGAGTCTTTTTGGTACTGCAGTCGGTGCTGGTATTTTGTTTTTGCCAATTAATATTGGTATTGGCGGTTTTTGGCCGCTAATCATTTTAGCGTGTATGGCGTTACCGATGACATTTTTAGCCCACCGTGGCTTAGCGCGTTTTGTATTGTCATCAAAGAACAAAGATGCAGATTTTACCGATGTAGTTGAAGAGCATTTTGGTGCTAATGCGGGTAGATTAATTTCTCTATTGTACTTCTTATCAATCTTTCCAATCTTACTGATCTATGGCGTTGGTTTAACCAATACAGTAGATAGCTTTATAGTTAATCAGCTTGGTATGGAATCCCCTTCTCGGGTGCTACTCTCAGGTGTGTTAGTTGCCGGTATGATCAGCCTCATGCTCGGTGGTGAAAGGCTAATGTTGCGTGCTTTTGCGATTTTAGTGTATCCGTTAGTCGGTATTTTATTGTTTTTATCGTTGTATTTAATTCCGAGCTGGCAAGTACCAAATATGGCCTTTCCTGAGTTTGCAGGCTTCAGTAAAACACTGTGGCTGTCAATTCCTATTATAGTGTTCTCATTTAGCCACGCAGCGGCGATCTCAAGCTTTGTAAACGTGCAACGAGGCCATTATGGTAATCAAGCGACAGCTAAGTCTGAGGCGATTCTAAAGCGCACTAGCTTGCTGTTAATTGTATTCGTGCTGTTATTTGTATTTTCGTGTGTACTATCTTTAACGCCAGAGCAAATGCTGCAAGCCAAAGCGCAGAACGTGTCAGTGTTATCTTATCTTGCAAATGTGACAGACAATTCCTTTATTGCCACCTTTGGCCCATTGGTGGCATTTATTGCTATCACTTCATCTTTCTTAGGTCATTTTTTAGGTGCGCGAGAGAGTTTTAATGGACTGGTGACGAAGCAAACAAGTTTGTCGATGAAAAGCGCCGATAAAATTGGCGTTGCTATCATGTTCTTGGCTATTTGGTTTTGTGCCGTTAAAAACCCAAGTATCTTGGATATGATGGACCAACTATCAGGGCCGATTATTGCGATGATCTTATTCATCATGCCGATGATTGCTGTTTATAAAGTTCCAGCATTACAAAAATACCGTGGCCGCTTTAGCACCTTGTTCGTGTTAGCGGTAGGCTTATTAGCGGTAGCTGCTTTGATCTATGGCTTTGTTGCTTAGCGAGTAGCTGTAGAGACTTTAGTTAGCTTAAATAAAAGCCCTGCAGGTGACAAACTTACAGGGCTTTTTAGATTATGCTATTGCAGCTAGGGCGCGGGCTCTAATATCAGCGGCAAAGGCTAGGCCTTTTTTGAAACTTGTTTCAGCAGCACTAATCGCATCTGCATCGCCATTCGCTGTCAGCACAGCTTGGCTTAGCGCATTATAAAGGTTTTTAATTTGTGCTTGGTAGGCTGAATCAATCGCACTTTCAATCGTTGTCATTACTTCTTCCCGTAGAATCAATTAATTGAACCATGAATGTTAAAACACAATGGCTGATTTTACGAGAGGCTTTTTAGATAGAGGAATGTTTCATGACTAAAGCCTCTATGGAGCGTGAAGTGCCTTGGTGATTATTCATTAGTTGAAGAGTTTTAACTTACAACTTAAAATTGATGGTTTACAACAGTTAGGTCTATTTAACCAAAGTAGTAATGGAGATCAAAGTGGTCGATAAAGCAACCTTATACCTCGAAGATATCTTAGAGGATGCATTTTATTTTCTGCAGCATGGCGATGCGAAGCAGGGTAAGTACTTGCTGAAAAAAGCAGCTAAAAAGTACCCACGTCATTACTTGACCTATTATGGGGTCGGTATAATGGCTGTACTCAAAGGTGATTATAACTTAGCTATACAAAACTTGCTGAAATCCATAGCAGTTAATGGTGAATATGCTTTAGCTCACTATAACCTGGCGATTAGTTATCAAAAAACTGGAAAGGTTGATTTATCTATTAAGCACCATGTTGCAGCATTGAAGCATGCGTCACCAGAAGATACAGACGTTATTACTGCGTCTAAAGAAATTGTTGAGTTAGTTGAAAAAGGCTTGCCGACAGGTTTTACTATTGAACAGTACCTTGAAGATTCAGAACGTTTCGATAAGGGCTTTGAATTACTCCAAACAGAGCAGTACGAAAAAGCTATTCCCTTGTTTAAAGTGATTGCATCAAATCAGCCTAAGCATGTGCAGGCTAAAGGGAACTTGGGGATTTGTTATTTAATGTTACAGGATTATACACAAGCGCGAGATTACTTTGAGCAAGCGTTAGCGCTTGATCCAGACTATGAACCTGCAAAGAAAAACCTAGCTGTATTGAATAATATAGAAACTGGGCTGTTGAGTAAGCCTTTGAGTATGCAATCAACTTATTTTTATGCAGAAAAAGCAGCACGAGCGAATAAAATAACTTAGCAATCGAATGGTTCAAGCTTACAACTTAAAAATTATGGTTTAAATCCTTGCTGCTCTCAAACCACTACCTAGAGCTCTTCGTGGCTGAAGCCAACTCCTAACGAGTGAAGTGCTAGGGTTACAACTTATCGCTTAAAACTCTACCGCTTATGGCTAAAACTCTCTGTGCAGCGCGAAGCGCCTCGGTGAGCTCTGTGGTGACATTAGTTTTTCAAATAGAATGCAGAGCAAGATTTTTCGTGGCTGAAGCCATCTCCTACGAGTGAAGAGTCGGGCTTACAACTTTTAAAGCTCTACAGCTTGTGGCTTAAACATGCTGGGTTTCGCTTCGCTCTACCCAGCCTACGTCACTATACTCAACCCAGCCAACGGTGATTAATTTAACGCCGATCTGCTCTTAATCTGACGGCTGATAGCTTACAGCTGAAAGCTCTTATTCTTCTATCACACTCACCACAAAATACGGATTCAAATATTCATCCTTAGTATTGTAAACAAGCGGGCTGCCGTCGAGCTTAGTGACTTTTGCACCGGCGATTTCGGCTATAGCGTGGCCGGCGCCGGTGTCCCATTCACAGGTTGGGCCTAGGCGTGGGTAGATGTCGGCGCTGCCTTCAGCGACTAAACACAGTTTTAGTGAACTGCCTTTTGAGACCATTTCCACCTTATCAAAGCGTTTTACAAACTCGGCTAGATCCGGTGATGGATGCGAGCGGCTGCCGACGACACGAATAAGCCCTTTGTTAGGCTTGGTGGTGACTTTAAGCTCAATGCGCTCATCACCTCGGTCTTTAAATGCGCCGATGGCCTCTGCTGCCAGATAAGACACGCCTAGGGCAGGGGCATCTACCACAGCTAAGATAGGTTTGCCGTTTTCAATCAAGGCGATATTGACGGTAAACTCACCGTTCTTTTTAATAAATTCTTTCGTGCCGTCGATTGGGTCAACCAGCCAATAGCGGGTCCACGTTTGGCGGATATCCCAGCTGATATCGGCACTTTCTTCACTGAGTACTGGGATGTCTGGGGTTAAGTGGGCTAGGCCATTGGCTATCACTTTGTGGGCTGCAAGATCGGCGTCGGTTACTGGGCTTTCATCGGCTTTGTACTCAACGTTAAAATCCTTTTCGTAAATCCCCATAATAGCGCTGCCAGCTTGGCGGGCGAGGATCAGTATTTCTTCGAGCAGTTCCGTTTGGTTCATGACTTAACCTTTAATAATTTGCTGTTGTTTTAGATACGCTATCAGCTCTTGCACCGATTGGTCTAGAGTGTTTTTGCTGGTATCTAAAATTATTTCCGGTGAATGAGGTACTTGATAGTCTGAATCAATACCTGTGAAGTGTTTTATTTCACCGGCACGGGCTTTTTTATACAAGCCTTTTGGATCGCGACTTTCGCATACGTCCAGCGGCGTGTCTAAAAACACTTCGATAAATTCACCGTCATCGACTAAGTTTCTTACCATATCGCGTTCAGCGCGAAATGGGGAAATAAATGCGGTGAGTACCAATAATCCAGCATCGACCATTAGCTTGGCGGTTTCACCAACGCGGCGAATATTTTCGATGCGATCTTCGTCGCTAAAGCCTAGATCTTTACATAAGCCATGGCGTACGTTGTCGCCATCAAGCAGGTAAGTATGAATACCTTGCTGGTTTAGTGCGCTTTCAAGAGCGTTTGCTACGGTACTTTTACCCGAGCCGGAAAAGCCAGTGAACCATAAGATAGCCGGTTTATGGCTTTTGTGTTCGCTACGTTGTGCTTTAGTAATGGCATAGTTATGCCAAACAATGTTCTCATCCATTGTAAAACTCTCTTATCAAATACTAAGTAGCGCTGGCTTAAAACGGAAACACCAGCGGAATAAGGGTTAATACCGTTATTGAATAAATAATAGAAAGCGGTAAGCCCATTAATACATAATCTTTTAAGCGATAGTTGCCAGCGCTGTACACCATCAGGTTGGTTTGATAACCAAACGGTGAAATAAAACTTGCTGATGCACCAAAAGCCACCGCCATAATAAACGGCAGCGGATCAACATTAAAACCAATCGCTAATGCATAGGCGACCGGGAATGATAGTGCCGCGGCGGCGTTGTTGGTGATCAGTTCGGTAAACATTACTGTCATAACAAAGATGGCGATAAATGCCCCATAAGGGCCAAAGTCGCCTAATACATAAAACATCGCATCTGATATTTGCCCCGCAAGGCCGGTGCCTATCATCAGTTTAGCAAGGCCAATGGCACTACCTACTACGGCGAGTAATTCAATCGGAAAGCGACGTTTTACTTCGCTGAGCTTAATAGTGCCAGTAAGCATTAAAGCAATCAGCAGTACCAATAAACCTTTTACCAAAGGCACGATAGCGAAAATGCTTAAAGCTAGCACACCAGCAAAACTAGCGAGCACTAAGTTTGATTGTTTCGGTGCTAAGTGGGTTTGTAAATCAAGCCCAGAAATATACACAAATTCGCGCTTTAAATTAGGCAAACTATAAAAGTCTTTACCTGGAGCGAGGATCAATGAATCACCCGCTTGTAATTGTACTTTACCTAAACCACCTTGTAAGCGGTCGTGGCCACGGCGAATGGCTATCACAGCAGCATGAAACTGTTCACGAAAGCGAATTTCTTTGACTGTTTTGCCAATAAACTTTGACGATTGACTCACCACCACTTCCACAAGGTGTTCTACGTCTTTTTCATGGTTGTCGTGCACGATTTTTAGCCCGTCAAAACGGGTCAGCAGTGGCACTGATTTTATGTCGCCAACAAACAGCAATACGTCGCCTGATTTAATCACATGTTGCGGGGTAACCGCGCAAATACGTTTATCGTCACGTAAGATCTCGGCAAGGAATAAGTCTTTTAATTCTCGTAGGCCGTTTTCTTCTACGCTTTTACCAATTAGTTTTGAGCCTTCTTCTATTTTACCTTCGAGATAAAAAGGCACCACTTCTTGATCGTTTTTGCCGTTGTCTGGCAGATATTTTAGCATCACTAAAATAGTGATCAGGCCCACACTTAATGCACCTAAGCCAACTAAGGTAAAGTCGAAAAAGCCTAGCGGTGCCATGCCTGCATCAACGGCAAAACCATTGACGATTAAATTTGTTGAAGTACCAATTAAGGTAATTGTGCCGCCCAAGATCGCAGTATACGACAGCGGTAATAGCAGCTTTGATGGTGAATGAGTTGGGCTGTCTTTAATGGCGCTAATAAGTGATGCGACAACCGCGGTGTTATTGGTAAATGAGGATAAAAACGCAGTCGAAAGCCCCAACTTAGTGACTGAGCTGGTCAAACTTCCTTTTGATAATGACTGGGCAAGCTTTTGTACGAGCGTGGTTTTTTCAATCGCGATAGAAATTAACACTAATAACACTAAGGTGATCAGTGATGGATTAGCGTAGTTGATCAGCATATCTTCAAGCTCGATTAAGCCACCAAGATAAGCGGTGCCAATTGCGCTAACAAAAAGCCATGCTGGCTTTAGCCGCGTGCCAAACAGGCACCCGACTAAAGTTAGCATAATACCTGTTAATACTAGCTGTTGATACATGCTTTATACGTCCTTAACAGGCAATGTTGATTATTTAAGCTTTGAGATATCAAGCGCTTGCCAATGTGGGAAGTGCTTGCGTACTAAGGCATTAAATTCAACTTCAAACTCACTAAAGTTACCAGTTTGCTCTTGCTTAGCAAGTACATTCTCAATCATACCGGCGGCAACGGTTAGGTTAGATAGCCGATCGATTAAAATGAAGGCACCAGTTTCGTGATTGTTGTGATAGGCATCGGCCAAAATGGTTTCGGTCAATTCTAGGGTCACAATCGCGATTTCGTTTAACTGCAGGCTGTCTGCGCTGCCGTGTTCAAGGGTGTTCACATCAATGGTGTGATCAATCTTTTTCACGATAGCCGAAGTATTTTTACTGCCTAGCTTAAAGTTATAGCTTTTACCCAGTACCAGCGGCGCTTCGTGCATCCACACAAGCTTTGCTTGTACTTGGTTAGTTACAGTCGCTGTTGAATCAGCAGGAACGATCACGTCCCCTCGGCTAATATCAATTTCAGTGTTAAGCGTTAAAGTAATTGCTTGACCAGCTTCGGCTGTGTCTAAGTTGCCGTCAAAGGTGACAATCTCTTTAATGCTTGAGGTTTTACCTGATGGCAATACTTTAATAGCATCACCAACGCGTAATTTTCCTGAGGTCAAAGTACCTTGGAAACCACGGAAGTTTAGGTTAGGGCGTACTACATACTGCACAGGGAAACGCGCTTCAAAGCCAGTGTCTGTTTCAGCTGCTGGTGAGTCTTCTAATAACTCAAGCAGTGGTTTATCTGTGTAATATGGTGTGTGCTCTGAGCGTGTTACTACGTTATCGCCTTTAAGCGCCGACATAGGCACAAACTTAATGTTAGATACGTTAAGTTGCTCGGCAAATTTTAAATAATCGGCTTTAATGCGCTCATAAACGGTTTCGTCAAAATCAACAATATCCATTTTATTCACGGCAACAACAAACTGTTTAATACCCAATGAATCACAGATAAAGCTGTGACGCTTAGTTTGTACTTGCACACCGTAGCGCGCATCAACAAGAATAATCGCTACATCACTGGTTGATGCACCGGTTACCATGTTGCGGGTGTATTGCTCATGCCCTGGAGTATCAGCAATAATGAATTTACGTTTAGCCGTTGAAAAGTAACGGTACGCTACATCAATAGTTATGCCTTGCTCACGCTCAGCTTGTAAGCCGTCAACCAGTAGTGCTAAATCGAGCTCTTCACCGGCATTACCGACTTTTTCGTTATCTTTATGCAGTGCTGCTAACTGATCTTCATAAATTTGGTGGCTGTCGTGCAGTAGGCGGCCAATTAGGGTTGATTTACCGTCATCCACACTACCACAGGTCAGCATACGCAATAGGCTTTTGTCTTGTTGGCGAGCAAGATAGGCGTCGATGCCAATTGCTTTTACTTCGTTAATTGTATCGCTAGTATTAATAGACATTAGAAATAGCCCTCACGTTTTTTCTTCTCCATTGAACCTGCTGAATCGTGGTCAATTACCCGACCTTCACGTTCAGATGACGTAGATAGCAGCATTTCTTCGATAATCTCAGTCAGTGTACTGGCTGTTGATTCCACTGCACCGGTAAGTGGGTAACAACCTAAAGTACGAAAACGAACAGATTTCATCATGGGTACTTCGCCTTCTTTAAGCGGCATACGCTCATCATCAACCATGATCAAAGTACCGTCACGCTCTACAACAGGGCGCTCTTTAGCTAAGTAAAGCGGAACCATGTCGATGTTTTCTTGATAGATATATTGCCAAATATCAAGTTCAGTCCAGTTAGAAAGCGGGAATACACGAATGCTTTCGCCAGGGTTAACTTGGCTGTTATAGGTATTCCAAAGTTCAGGACGTTGGTTTTTTGGATCCCATCTGTGGTGCTTATCACGGAATGAATAAACACGCTCTTTAGCGCGAGATTTTTCTTCGTCGCGGCGTGCACCACCAAAGGCGGCATCAAAACCGTATTTATCAAGCGCCTGTTTTAAGCCTTGGGTTTTCATGATATCGGTATGCTTACCCGAGCCATGGGTAAATGGGCTGATATCAATCGCTAAGCCTTCAGGATTTTTGTGGACGAGCAAGTCAAAGCCATACTCTTTGGCTAGGCGATCGCGAAATTCGATCATTTCTTTAAACTTCCAGTTGGTATCAACGTGAAGCAATGGAAATGGAATTTTACCTGGGTAAAACGCTTTACGCGCTAAATGTAAAAGTACCGATGAATCTTTACCGATAGAGTAAAGCATAACTGGGTTCTCAAACTCAGCAGCCACTTCGCGCATGATTTTGATACTTTCAGCTTCTAATTGCTGAAGGTGAGTTAAAGCCATTGTTAGTCGTCCTACTAAAATGATTAAAGTTAAAATCTAAAAAATTTAAATCGGTTAATGCTTATGCCACGCCAGTAAGCGGCTGTGCAAAGCTGCTGGTTTGGGCTTTTTCGCCAAACCAATGAAGTTGCTCATGTAATGACGCAACTTCACCAATAATTAATAATGCCGGTGAAATAATGCTGTGGCGCTCAATTAAGTCGGCCAGTTCACCTAATTTACCGGTCACTACGCGTTGATTTTTGCGAGTACCGTTTTCAATAATAGCCACTGGAGTATCTGCATCGCGGCCATGTTTTAACAACTGTGCTTGAATATGCGGTGATTTGATCACCCCCATATAAATAGCTAAAGTTTGGTTTGGTTTAGCTAGCGATTGCCAATCAAGTTCTTGGCCATCTTTTTTACAGTGACCGGTAACAAACTGTATGGCTTGGGCATGATCACGATGAGTAAGCGGAATACCCGCATAGGCACTACAACCGGCTGCGGCGGTAATACCAGGGACTATTTGATAGCTCACTTGGTTTTGCGCTAATACTTGAACTTCTTCACCACCACGGCCATAAATAAACGGGTCGCCACCTTTAATGCGGCAGACTTTTTTACCTTGCTTGGCAAGGTCAACTAGCATTTGATTAGTGTCTTGTTGGGCGACACTGTGATCGCCTAAGCGTTTACCCACACAAATTAAATCAGCATCGCGGCGCACTAGTTCCATAATTTCATCAGAGACTAAATAGTCGTATACCACTACATCAGCTTGCTGCATTAATTGCAGTGCTTTTAGCGTTAACAACTCAGGATCACCAGGACCTGCACCAATCACATACACTTCGCCTTCAGGTTCAGGTTTAGCATCGAGTAATTGTTCAAGTTGCTCAGCAGCTGCGCTGGTATCGCCAGTTTGTACTTTACTAACGACCGATGAATCAAACACGGTTTCCCAAAATTGGCGACGATCAGCAAAACTGGTGAAGCGCTGTTTTACTTTGTCGCGAAAGCTGCCAACTAAACTTGCAAGTGGGCCAATATGTTGTGGAATAAGCGTTTCTAATTTCTCGCGTAAGCGCCGTGCTAATACCGGCGCAGTGCCAGCACTGGAAATCGCAATGGTAATTGGCTCACGATCAACAATTGAAGGAAAAATAAAGCTGCACTTAGGTTGATCATCCACCACGTTTACAAAAATATTGCGCGCATTGGCCAGTTCAAATACCTGTGCGTTTACATCTTCCAGATCAGTGGCTGCAATAACTAACATCATGCCATCTAGGTGTTGCTCGTTAAAATACGCAGTAATTAGCGTTACTTCATTATTATTACCCAGTTCAACAAGTTCATCACAAAACCAAGGTGCAACTAAAGTAACAGCAGCACGTGCTTTTAAAAATGCACGGCATTTACGTAACGCAACCTCTCCACCGCCAACAACCAATACGGGTTTGTTGTCGAGCTTGGTAAAGATAGGTAAATATTGCATTTGGTAAACCCCTTGAGTGAATCGCAGCATAAATGCTTTCAGAAACGCAGAATATAGCGCCGCAAGCGAAGTAAAAAATAATTAAAACCCAGTTGATATAACCAAAAGTTATATATGGTGGTTCGGTTTGGCTTAAGCCTTAGTTAACAGGTGATTGCGGCGAGTTGCAAGTAGTATGATGAATCTATAACCAGCTTAGAGTGTTTGGTTATTAGCTATAGCGAGAATAGTTAAATTTGGTACTATTACTTATACATGAACTTACTTGGTGGATTTATGACAACGCAACTGACTGATGCGGCATTGGCCGTGCAATTAATGGATTTAACCAGTTTAAATAATAATGATAGTGCTGCAACAATACAGGCCTTGGTTGCTAGTATTAAGCCCAACCTAGGTATTCCGGCTGCAGTGTGTGTTTACAGTGAGTTTGTTGATGACGCCAAGCTTGCTTTAGCTGAGCGTGAGTTGAGTCATGTCAAAGTGGCGACGGTAACTAACTTTCCCTCAGGCAACGGTGAACTAAGTGAAGTAATAAATGAAACATTAATTGCCATAGAGCGCGGCGCTGACGAAATTGATTTGGTGTTACCGTATCAGGCATTAATAGCGGGGGACGAAGCCACAGCGCTGGAGTATGTGTGTGCCAGTAAAGAGTGTTGTCCTGAACACGTACAATTAAAAGTAATAATAGAATCTGGCGAGTTAAAAACAGCGCAGTTGATAACCTTGGCGACAGAAATAGCAATTGCCGGTGGTGCTGACTTTGTTAAAACCAGCACCGGCAAAGTTGCTATCAATGCCACCCTTGAAGCAACCGAAGTAATGTTAAGTACGATTAAAAAATCGCAACGTGTAGTGGGTTTTAAAGCTGCCGGTGGCGTAAAAACGGTTGTAGATGCAAGTAATTACTTACAGCTAGCCACTGATATTATGGGAGAAAGCTATTTAAATCCGTCAACATTTAGATTTGGTGCATCAAGCCTGTTAGCTGATGTATATGCGGTACTGAATGACGCGTCATAGTGAACAAGAAAAATTACAACTTGAGCATGATGCCGGCAAGTTGTTCTTGCGTTGCTACGAACAGCGCTTTGGTATTCCAATGCGCCATATTTGGCATAACCAGCCGAGTAAACCGGATATTAGTTGTTATCGTAATGAACAGAAGCTCGATATTGAAATAGCGCATTTATATGCCAGCGAAACAGAAGCGATGGCGGTGCTCGGCAGGCCATTATCTATCGGTATGCAACGAGATCTTGCTGATATGGCAATGCAACCAAGTGAGCAGCGATTGCACTGTGCACTGCAGCGATTATTAGCACAAAAAGGAAAAAAGTATTATCAATCAGAGCAAACATGGCTGCTTATTCGTAACGCCAGTACTATTTGGCATAAAGCGGATTTTGAGGCTGAGTTACAGAATATAACGATACCGCTTAGCCATCCTTTTCAACAGATTTGGCTGCTTTGTGATTTTTATCAGGGTGAAATGTTGCAGTTAGCGTAACTCCAACCGCAAAAGATCATCAATACACAGATGAAAATGGCAGAAACAGCAAATCGACTATACTTGTGCGTTATTATGGTTTGTCACTTGTAAAAGGAGCGAAATAACTTAAATTTAGGCTAACAGATTAATTCACCTTTAAGATTTTGACTTATGGGTATCTTTTACACTTGTGTTAATGAATTGCGTAAGTATAATAGGCATCCACTTTGCAGGGGCGTAGTTCCAATTGGTAGAACAGCGGTCTCCAAAACCGACGGTTGGGAGTTCGAATCTCTCCGCCCCTGCCAATTTCCTGTTAGTGGGTAAGTCTAGGATTAAAAATCGGTTTAAATAAGTCTGTTTTTAAGTTTGGATTTTAATGGATTAACCCTGCCATAGTGTAGGGTTGTTGTGTCTGTAGTTAAGGTAATAATATTATGAGCACGAATGTAGAAACGCCATCAAGTGCGATGGATTCAGTAAAGTGGCTTGTGGCAATTGCGCTACTTGCAGGCGCAGTAGTTGGTAACTATATGTACGCAGATCAGTCTGTGTTATTACGTGCTATTAGTGTTGTTGTTGCTGTTGCCGCAGGTTTGGGGATTGCATCACAAACTGAAAAAGGGCGTACCTTTCTTGCTTTTGCAAAAGAAGCACGCATCGAAGTACGTAAAGTAGTATGGCCTACGCGCCAAGAAACTACCCATACGACATTTATTGTAATGGTTGCAACTGCGATTATGGCACTTATCCTTTGGGGATTAGATGGCATTTTATTCCGCGCAGTAGGCTTTTTAACTGGATTGGAGATCTGATCCCATGTCGGATGAGAACAACGAAAAGAAACTACGTTGGTACGTAGTACAGGCTTTCTCTGGTTATGAGAAGCGTGTTGCACAAACTATTCTTGAGCATATCAAGATCGAAGGTTTGGAAGATAGTTTTGGTGAAGTATTGGTACCTACTGAAGAAGTGGTTGAGATGCGCGCAGGTCAAAAGCGTAAATCTGAACGTAAGTTCTTCCCAGGTTATGTACTTATCCAAATGGATATGAACGATAAAAGCTGGCACTTAGTAAATAGCACCGCGCGTGTTATGGGCTTTATTGGTGGTACGTCTGATCGTCCAGCACCAATTAGCGCTAAAGAAGCGGATCGTATCCTTAACCGTTTACAAGAAAATGCTGAAGCACCTAAACCTGCAACGTTATTTGAACCAGGTGAAGTGGTACGTGTTGTTGATGGCCCATTTGCTGACTTCAGCGGTGTGGTTGAAGCAGTTGACTATGAGAAGAGCCGCGTAAAAGTATCGGTACTTATCTTTGGTCGTTCAACACCAGTTGACCTTGAATTCGGTCAAGTTGAGCAAGATCGCTAATTAAATTAAATGGTTTATGCCAAATGTTTTAATGTTTGGTATAAAGCTTGAAAAAGGCCGCTGATTAACTTATAATCAGCGGCCTTTTTGTATTCAGAACAAGAGTTTCTTGATTTGCTTACAGAAAGTGAGAAACCAATTTTTAAACTGGGAAGCCGTTAGAGTACGCGTCCTCGCGCGCACAAGGCTAAGACCCACCTAATGAGGTATTTATAATGGCTAAGAAAGTTGAAGCTCTAATCAAGCTACAAGTTGCTGCTGGTATGGCTAACCCTAGTCCTCCAGTAGGTCCAGCACTAGGTCAACACGGTGTAAACA
>NZ_DRGM01000002.1 GCF_011050055.1 Pseudoalteromonas prydzensis
GCTAATAAACAGCCTTTTCGATGAAAACATTTTAAGCATTTCAGCTATTTGGTCATCTATTCACAAATTGTAGATATAAATGGCCTTTACAGGCCATTTAGGAGCAAAATTATTCACATTATTTTTTCTGGTCAGTCCAGAGAAGGCTACCAATAGCGGGTAATAACAACACTGCACCTAACATATTTACTAAAAACATGAAGGTTAACAGTATACCCATATCAACTTGGAATTTAAGATCTGAGAATATCCACGTACTCACACCAATCGCAAGTGTAATACCGGTAAATAGAACCGCACTTCCACGTTCAACAAGCGCATTTCGATAAGCAACACTTAATGGTACATTTTGCTTAAGCTGCCCCATCATCGACGACAGTATATAAATACCGTAATCGACCCCAATACCTACTCCTAGAGCAATAACTGGCAAAGTAGAAACGGTTAAGCCTATTTCTAATTGCACCATAAGTGCTTGTGCAAGTGTTGATACGATATAAAGCGGCAATACCACTGCAATCGTTGCTTTTACGCTTCTAAAGCTCATTAAACATAAAATGATAACGGCACCATAAACATAAAGCATCATTGGTATTTGCGCTTCTGCAACTGATTCATTAGTGGCTGCCATTACACCAACAGGTCCTGACGCTAGTTTAAATGCTAATTTATCAGTGCCCTCTTCTTGCGCAAATTGCTTAACACTCTTAATTACAGTATCGATAGTTTGTGCTTTATGATCATCTAAAAATATAATCACTGGCATAACTGAACAATCACCGTTAAGTAAACCTGTACTAGTTTCAACTCGAGACGTTGACTGCACTAAACTTGCTGAATTTCGTGGCAAGCTTTGCCATTTCAAATTGCCTTCGTTGTAGCCTGCGTTAACCGATTGAGCTACAGAGCTCAAACTTACAGCAGACTGCACACCTGCTACATTCTCTACTTTGTATTGAAAACGGCTTATACGCTCCATCACATCATGCTCAGTACATGCTGCAGGATACGCTTCTACAATTACCTTTAAGATATCAGACGAGATAGTGTACTTGTCTGATATTAAAAACGTGTCTTGATTATAACGAGCATCTTGATGCAGTGATGGCGCGCCTGCATGTAAGTCACCTATACGCATTTTATCTGCTTGCCAGTAACCTAAAGCAAATAGAACAAGTGTAAAACCAATAATCATTTTAGCTACTTTAGGATCAGTCGCTTTAACAAGTAAGTCTCTTATTTTATCGAGCATGTTTGGTTTTGCTGCATCACCAGATTGAATATGTACACTGTTTTCAAAGTTCATGTACGAAGCCCAGACCGGCAATAAAATTAAATTTGTAAATATAATTACTGCTACACCTAAACTCGCTGTAATGGCAAGTTCACGGATAATACCAATATCGATGGTAAGTAATGTTAAGAAGCCTACGGTGTCTGAAAGCAGTGCAATACCGCCTGGCACTAATAAAGCCCTAAAACTTGACTGACAACAAATACGTGTTGTTTTACCTTCACCTACTTTTTTACCAATCGCATTTATCATCTGCACACCATGGCTTACACCAATAGCAAATACTAAAAACGGTACCAAAATAGACATGGGATCAAGGCCAAAACCTAAACTTGAAAGCAGGCCTAATTGCCAAATAACAGCAATAATGGAACATGCAATAGGCAAAATAGTCAGCTTTAAACTGCCACAAAATAGCCAAACCATAATAAAGGTAAAAGCGATAGCAATGGCAAAAAATACAACCACCCCTTTTGCACCTTCAGCTATATCACCAGCCATTTTTGCAAAGCCAATAATATGAATACTTACTTTGTCCGTACTTAAAGGCTCTCTTAAATCACTTTCTAGCTTTTGCGCAAAAGCTAATGTGTCTAATTTTTGTTGTGTTTGTGGATCTGTTTCTAAAAGTTGAGCAGTTACCATTGCACACGAATAATCGCTGGCAATCATACGTCCTACAACTTTTGCTTTTTCAATGTTTTCCTTTACTACACCTAAACCACGCTTATCTGCTTTAAAGTTAGCAGGAATAATTGGGCCACCGGCAAAGCCATCCTCCACTACTTCAACAAAACGAGCACTGGGTGAAAATATTGAGTTAACTAATGGACGATTTACGCCAGGAATGAAATAAAGCTGATCGTGAACCGCTTTTAATTGAGTAAAGAACTCTGGATTAAATATATCACCACTGTCATCACACACTGAAATCAAAATACTGTTTGCACCACCAAACTGCTTTTCATGCTTGGTATACACTTTCATATAATCGTGGTTTAACGGGATATTTTTATTAAACGATGCATCTAATTGAATTTGAGTCGCTTTGAATACAAGTAAACAGGTTATAAGTGCAAAACTTATAAGCATAATTAAGCGATGTCTAAAAATCGCCTTTTCAATAAAATCGAGTAGTTTATGCATTAAGGGGTTAACTCCTTCACTTTAATGCCATCTTCTGTAGCCATGATCAGCCTGTTATCTAAAATTACACCATCAAGAATCGCTTTACCGTCAGCAAGCTGCTCGTGGGTGAGTAACCCATCTTGAAGATGAAAAATAACGCCACTGTTGGCAAGCATAAGCCATTGTTTGTTATTATAATTAATGATGTTGTTGATCGTCGCTGTTT
This sequence comes from Pseudoalteromonas prydzensis, assembly GCF_011050055.1. Lineage (GTDB taxonomy): Bacteria > Pseudomonadota > Gammaproteobacteria > Enterobacterales > Alteromonadaceae > Pseudoalteromonas > Pseudoalteromonas prydzensis_A. Next base: position 2,649 of record NZ_DRGM01000002.1, read on the forward strand.
TAACATTTTCGAAATGCTGCCACTGCTGTTCACCATTTTGCTTTGCAAAAACATTACCTCGAAGCCCTGCCACAATTTCTTGTGTGCTATCTGATGCAACTGCAAAGAATGAACCAGGATAAATTTCTTCTATCCTTTGCCAAGTTTGACCATCATCAATGCTTCTGGCCATCAAGCCCATCTCACCAACCAGCATTAAACCATTATCTGTTTTTTCGATTCGATTAAAGTGCGGTAAAATTGAAGCAGTTTCGGCTTCGTATCCTTCGGGGTCATTTTCTTTTAAATCGTTCAAGTAATCACGATCATCACTAAATAATAGCGAATCTAAAAAGCGTTTTTGCCAATGTTTACCACCATCGGTGGTTTGATAAAACATGCCATATGCGCCCACTGCAAAACCTTTTAAATCATCTTCAAATAGAATATCTAAACATGGTTTATCTAATTTTGGTTGTGCTTGTTGTAGTTGCCAATTAACACCACCGTCAGTAGTATTTATTATTGTTGCATCGTGGCCACACGCCCATCCATTATTTTCATTACTAAAATCAACGGCAGTTAATAGCACTTGAGTTGGGACTAGCTCAGCTTGTTGCCATTTATCACCCGAGATACTTTTAATAACAGTACCGTGTTTACCTACTGCAATTAGACTATTGCCTGTGTTAGTTATGTCGGTGAGTAAGGTTTTAGCTGCATTTGTTGCACTGATTGCATTGTTAGGGGCTTCTTGTGCAACACTCGCACCGCTTATTATCAGGCTGGCATATACCAAATACTTCATAAATTTTAATCGCCTTGTACGAGAGAGTTGTTTGTCTTTTTACTGGGGAAAGCGTTGCGCGCTGTAAGACAAACGCGATGAGAAAGGAAAAGGCACTTAACAAATTGTTAAATGCCTAGTTTAATACTATCTACCTGCGCGACGTAAAGCGCTTGAAGTAAATTCGTTATCGTTAAATGACTGTGAAAAATCGTACATTTTTTCTTGGTTATCTAAACCAATTGCTAAATAACGACGAGAATTCAAATCATGATAAACCTCAAGCGTACTCCACTGTGTAGGTACTTCGTAGTAGTTAAGGCCATAAGCCATTGCTACACGGTAAAGTTGGTCGCGGTTATCATAAATATCAGTAACCTGTACTTGCCAGCTATCTTCATCGATGTAAAACACACGTTTTTTATAGATATGACGTGTATCATCTTTTAAGTTAGCTTCAACAACCCAAACACGGTGTTTTTCGTAACGTGTATGTTCTGGATTAATATGGCCAGGCATTAAAATATCATCGTACTCTAGCTTATCACTATGAAGTTTATAGCTGTTGTAAGGTATATATAACTCTTGCTTACCTTTTAGTGTCCAGTTGTAACGATTTGGCGAGCCATTAAACATATCAAAATCATCGGTAGTACGCAGGCTGTCTGCAGCTGTGCCTGGTGCATCATATGCAACATTAGGTGCACGACGAACGCGACGTTGTCCCGAGTTATAAGTCCATGCTTGACGCGGCGTTAATATTTGATCCATTGTTTCATGAACTAATAATGCAGTACCCGCTAAACGAGCTGGTTCTGTAACGCTTTGTTTAAACTTAAACAAAATATTTGAGTCTTGTAGCTCTGCTGGTGTTGCACTAGGGTCTGAGTATTTAACTAATAACTGCTCATCAAAGCCAACATAGTTATAAGAACCAGATGCAGTCGGTGCAGCTTGACCACCAAAACGCTCAATAGACTGGCCACGGTAACGTAATAAATGATTCCAAATTGCCTCTAAACCCGTTTTAGGAATAGGGAAAGGAATACCAATCGCCGTATTTTTAATACCGTTACCGCCTTCAATTAATTCAGCAGTCGGTGCAAACTTTTTAGTCGCATCATACACAAACTGAGGGTAAGAAGCAGAACGGCGAGTTTCATATACTGGCATTTTAAATGTGTCTGGGTATGCTTCAAATAAAGCAATTTGACCCGGACTTAAATTGGCTTTGTACTTTTCAATATTACTTTTATCAATAGTGAAAAGCACTTTATCAGCTGTAAATGGGTCAAGGTGATGCATACCAGCTTCATAACCTGCTGGTGCAGAAGTAATGCCATTATTCCATGCTGGAATAGAGCCATCAGCATTAGCTGCTTTTTCTGCGCCCATTGGCGTTAAGTTTTGACCTAATTGAGCAACTTCATCAGCGTTTAATTTAGCTAAAGCTGCGCTGCTTGCAAACAAGCTACAAAAAGCTGTAGCGATGAGGGTAGGTTTTTTAATCATAATAATGTTACCCCTAAATAGAATATTTTAAGTTAAAAGAAACGTAATCGCGATCTGAGAAAGTATTAATATCGCCGCCGCCCCAAAACGAGTTATAGCTCACATCAAGTGACCACGCATTTTGGTAGTTAAAGTTCATGGTTGCACC
>NZ_DRGM01000003.1 GCF_011050055.1 Pseudoalteromonas prydzensis
AGATGTGTATAAGAGACAGGTTGAAGATAGTATTAATAATCCTAAAGATATCTGGGAACATGTCTTTCATAATCAATTAAAAGAGTATGAAAGAATACTAATATTTATTATTGTTTATTTTGGTAATAAAATAGCAGAGGAAGTGCTTAAAGCTACAGTAAAAAAGTATTTTATAAGTAAGAATATACTTACTACCAACATTCAATTTGATAAAGCAATTAAAACGTTGTCAGGCTCATTAATTACGAGAGTTATTGGTGGCGAATCTATTTTCTTTGAACTATTTAACCCATCAATTAATGATTATGTTATTTCTATTTGTAAAAATGATGTTGATTTAATAGTCGATATTTTATTTCAACTAAACTCTTTGAAAGCATATAAAAGTTATAAATCATCTTATGTATTTTCATTTCTCAGTAATTCACCAACACCTGATAACAGAGTAAAGTTGAAGCTTCTAGAAAAAATTAATGAAGAACAGGCTTTTTCATCGCATTTCTATCTGTTCGTTCTAGTTTTTGAAGATGTCGTTTTAAATGACATAAATGATGATGTTAAAACATCATCTATAAATGAGTTAATTAAAATTATTAAGGCTGAAGGTATCTTTGAAGAAGTTGATGGTGAAACTATTTCGCTATTAAAATATTTAATTGAATATGATGACTTAACTATAGAAAGTTTAGATTGGTTAGGTTTAATTCAAGGCGTTTTAGATTACCTTCCGTCAAGTGATACTCTAAAAGTAATTTCTGAGTTGATTGAAGAGTTTACTGATAGGCATGAGATTGATTGTGATGAAATAATAACAGTTGTTCAGGAGTGTGTATGGGAATACTGTGTGGACAATATAAGTGACTATGTATCTGAACATGCAACTAATTTTGAAAGTTTAGATAGTGATGCTATAAAGCTTGCTGATGAAATGATTGAAGAATATAAAATTGAAATGGATTTTTCAGCGATAGACCTTATGGAACATGTAGATTTTGATTCTATAAGACAAGAGTTTAGAGATGACTATGACTATGTAGCTGATAACGAGAAAACTAAAACAGCCTCACCAGAAATTGAGTTTAATGAAATAGAGGATCTTTTTGAAAAAACTTGATTGGGAACCATAGGGGGCACTCATTAGAAATTTCCGCTCAAACAGGCAGCTGTGTTTTGCTTGATCTTTTTATTCTAAAATCCAAACGTCCCTACTTTTTAAACTCAAATTAAATATGACTACGATTCCAGTAATGACGTTGATTAGTGTGAATATACACCTTAGCTTTCGCCTCTCTCATCATTTAGCACCAGTACAGTTTTTAGTTGTACTCACGCGCTAAGCTATAGCAATTATGCCTGTAAACAGTGACTTTCCTTTATAACAAAACGGGCAGTTTTATATTGGGTACTGTTAAAAAAGTACTAAAACTGATAGAACTATACTTTGCAAAATTTTAATTGCATTCAATTTATAGGTATTAATTTTACTGAGTGCAGACTATACCAAGCAAAGGGAGAAGCAATGAGCTCTGATAGCAACTATATTCGCCGACTATTAGCAACCATTGGCATTACGGCTTTAGCTGTAGGCCTTTTTATGCTGCTGTGGCAATTATCGTATGTTTTATTGCTTATATTTGGTGGGATCTTATTCGGTGTTTTTCTAATTGGGCTTGCGAGTCTGTTACAGCGCTGGCTACCTTTACCTCGATGGGGGCTAGTGATGCTTGTTGCTGCTACAGTATTGGGGTTATTGATATTTGCTGGCTATTTAGCTGGCCCCGCTATTATGGAGCAGTTACTACAGCTTAGAGAACAAATATCTGGTGGTGTAAAACAGCTAGAAGATTATTTGAAAGATAAAGAGTGGGGTGAGCCCTTACTCAAGTGGGCGCAAGAACAATGGCAGCAAGCGCCACTTTCACCTAGAAAGCTGATGGGCGAGGTGACTGGGGTATTTTCTACTCTATTTGGTTCACTTACTGATTTATTTGTTATTTTATTTATTGGTTTTTACTTGGCGCTGCACCCTAAACCTTATATGAAAGGTTTATTATTTTTGTTTCCAAGCGATAAACGCAGCCGCTTAAAAGAAGTGATGCACAGTGTATATTACGCGTTGAAGCTGTGGTTAATCGGGCGTGCAACATCAATGATCGTAGTAGGGCTTTTAACCGCTCTAGGTTTATGGTTTATTGATATGAAATTGATTATGGCGCTGGCATTTCTTGCGGGTCTGCTATCGTTTGTGCCATTTTTAGGGCCTATTGCAGCTCTTATACCCGCGGTATTAGTCGCTTTGCTTAATAGCCCTACTCAAGCCATGTATGTGTTAATCGTGTTCGCAGTTGTGCAAGTGCTGGAGAGTAATGTAATAACACCGTTTGTGCAGAAAAAAGCAGTCTCGCTGCCGCCGGCGGTCATGCTCAGCGGGCAATTACTAATGGGCGCCATGTTTGGAATTCATGGCTTGGCGCTTTCAACGCCGCTGTTTGTGTCAATTATTGTTACCGTGCAGATGCTCTATGTAAGGGATGTATTAAAAGAAAAAATCCAACCATTAGGGCAGTGATACGTTAAAGATAAGTGGTAAATTTATTTAGATTAATAAAAAACCTATGGGTGACCTTGACGACTGCTCTTGGGGATCCGCCGCTCCTGAAGAAACCCCTAACCAAAAATCCTAACTAAAAAGTTAGGATTTTTGAACGTATTTACTGTTATTTATTCCCCAGCGCGTGCAGTGTCTTTATAACTTGGCATCGCTTTTAGTGTATCTTTCGTTGGATTACCTTTATAAAACAACCAAGGGTAATAAAACTCACGCAATTGCTGGTGGAAATCACGAATTTGCTGCTCATATTTATACGCAGCGGGTGCATCCGTTTCAGCAATACTCGTTAAGCTGCGCTGTAATAATAACGGCGGCGATAACCATGACACCATGCCCGCTAACTGATATTTTTGTTTTGCAGCATCACGATACGCTTTAGACAGCTCTGCCGCTTTAAGATCACCCATTTGCTGAAATGCATAATACCATTTCCATTCAAACTCGCTGCTCATATCGGTGTATGGTGCAAACTCTGGGTACTCTTTTGCAAATGCGTTCAGGGTTGTTGATTTGGGTATATCCCATGCAGCGTTTACTGCTTCTCGTTGAGCAAGTACGATATCGCCGCCTTTTGGTGCATGCACGGCTTTATTAATAGCAAGGTCGCCTAAAATAGGAATAATAAACGCAAATAAAACCCATAAACCAATTAAGCTCGAAGCAACACGCGGCGCACTGGTTGCGTTTTTACCCCACCACACACTTAGGGCCGTCCAAAACCCTAGGTAAATAATACATAATAACGTGACATAGCCCACTTCAAATAAGCCTGTACCCGCTAAAAACGCACCAATAAAAAACGGTAACATTAAGCATACCGCACATGCTACGAACCGAACGGTAATACGTGCTCCCCATAATGCAAAGTAAGATTTGGCAGTGGTTACCAATAAATCATGCCTACCACTTGTGCGTTCGTTGGCGAATAAATCATGAAACAGTAAAATAATTACCAGCGGGGCCAATGCACTGATCACAAACACAAAGTCTATTTTTCCAGCCTGGGCCAACTCTGCATTTTGTGTATCGCTTTCGTATATTTGCCCCTCAAGAGCAAGTAAATTAATACGATGCTTCCATGGGAAAATATCTCGTTCACCTAAGGCGGCAAAGGCAAGATCAGATGGCTGAGAATACGTTAAATGAAAGCTATAATACGCCATCATTCCCAAATCGTCGTACTTTTGCTGCACCTTTATACGATCTGCTTTATCTGCTGTTTTTAAGCGCTCGATGGTGTGTTGCTGATCGTGAATTTCGCTTAAACCGCTATTAATTGCAAACCCCGATAACACAAAGCTACAAACAAGTAAGACGAGTAAATATTTTTGAAGCAGTAAAAAACGCCACTCACGTACAAGTTGTGCCATTAAATACTTCATATCAACCGTTTTCCTACAAATTTAATTCCACCAACCAGTACTACAATCCACAGTATTAGCTGCAAGAACGCTGGCATACTGCGTTTTGCACGCACAGTTGCGCTATCCACTGTAAAAGAAAAGTTATTAAGCAACTTCCAGTTTTCTGCGCTAACACGCGCTTTATTAGATGCATCGGCACTGGCATTTCGGTTCATATCATCTTTATAATCAAGCTCTTCAGTGTGAATTTTATTAAGCCCTTGGACAAAATCATAACGCAGCTGTTCTGTTTCACGTAAAAAACGATGGTGCGTTTCAATACTTGTACCAACCACTGTCATCGACAACGTTCTTATTGCCACCATTGGCGATAACCAACCAAACCAACGAGAGACCTGTGTTTGCTCAAGCTCTGCTTGCATTCGCTGCTCAGCAAACTTATTAAGTACTTGTGCTTGTTTTGCCTCAGATTCACTGGCAAGTAACCCTCTTAAATTGACTGGCAGCTCCTCCATACTTTGTACATTGTATTTTTTAAGCAGTGATTGTTTAAATTGCTTAAATGCAGGATCGTTCGAGTTATGACCATCGCCTTGCTTTCTAAGCTCAGCTTTTACTTCAAAATCAGTTTCTATTTTGCCTGCTGAAGGGACTGCGGTTGATGCACTGGTACTCGCAACACGCGGCATAACAATACATAATAAAATCCAAGCAAACGCCAGTGCTGTAAAGCTCCCGCTGTTTTTACTAAACACGCACGATGCCAGTAAAATAACTAATACCCACACCATTAAATATAACGCGTAACCCACTACAAAACTTGCAACGGCCACGATGCTCTCACCGCTAGCGAGTGTAAAAAAAGCAGATACAGCAAGTGGAGTTATAATTAATCCTACTACAGAGAGTAACGCCAAGCCTTTACCCGCGATCAGCGTAATTCCTGCGGTCCCTTGTGCTAATAAGTAAGTTAACGTTTGCGATTCGCGCTCACGGCTTATAGAGCTATAGCCAATTAAAATTAGCAATAAAGGGGCTAGTGTTTGCACTATAAATGCAGGTGTTAAACTACCTAATTTAGTTAATGCAGTTCCCTGGCGCTGATCGGCAAACATTGCGCTATTTTGCCTATGGCCCTCTAAAAATATTGAATTACCTGTATAAGCATCAATACCGGGATCGAGTGTGCTCAATGCCGAAGGTGTTCTAAATGCATAATGGCCGTAATGTACCATTCTGTGAGGGTGACGATCGGGCTGATCAACAAAACGTTGCTCTGCCGTTGTTTGTAACTCATGACGAGTGTGACTTAATTCGTGCATCGTAATCGCTGTCACTATCACCGATGAAAGCGTAAGTAACAAACCAATCGCTAATACACTCATAGCAAGCTTTGAGCGAAGCCAATATCGCCATTCATCCTTGGCTACAATAACAACCTTTGAAAAATTATTAATACTCATTCAGCGCCTCGTTGGGCAAATGCTGCGTGTACTTGCTCGGTATCAATGCGTGTGCCTTTTGGAGCCTCAAATTCACCCACTAGCTCGCCAGCTCTTAATAAACCAATACGATCAGCCACTTGGCAGGCACCGTATACATCGTGAGTAACCATTAAAATAGTTGCTCCCGTTAACGCAAGTTCACGTACAAGTTGATTAAATTCATCAATAGCAACGGGATCTAGGCCTGAGGTAGGCTCATCAAGCAAAAATATGGGTGCTTCACGTAATATTGCGAGTGCAATAGCGGTTTTTTGCCTCATGCCTTTTGAGTATGTTTGCATAGGGCGCTCCCATGCAGCTGGTTGCAGTGCTACACGGTCAAACGCAGCATTTATTTGCTCCTTATTTTTTTTAATATCAGCGAGCGATAAAAAATATTCGACGTTTTCACGCGCGGTTAAATGAGGATATAGTGTAGCTGATTCAGGTAAATATGCCGTTTTACCTCTTACAAAATCAAGCGCTTGGGTTACTTCTTTACCGGCAACCTTTACAGAGCCTTGAGTAGGTTTATTAAAGCCAAGTAAGGTTTTCAAGGTGGTAGATTTACCTGCTCCGTTACCACCAAGTAATGCATAAATTTCACCAGTGCCAACTCTAAAGTTTAAGTTTTTTAGAATAGAATTATGTTTAATATTAAAACTTAACGAACTGACTTCTATGATTGTTTCGTTTTTATTCGTTGCTAGTTCATGATGCTGAGATTTTATTGGAGATGCTTGTTTTTCCGAAGGTGATATTGCCACACTTGAGCTCTATTAACAGTGAATTTTGTATGATGGTATACTAAATCAACGATATAATGCAATAGTATAACATTGCAAGGGGGAATGTTTATTAAGGTAAAATACATGAATTAGTCAATATTGAATAATTGAAAGGTTTGCAATACAGCATATCTAAAGAGCTAAAAATCTGAATAGTTACCTAATTTAGTATCTTGAAAGTTATCTAGCCAAAACAAATTTTCACGGAAATCATCTTCTGTAGTGAGCATATCATTTACGTACAATAATCTTAGTTGATCCGTTTGTTTGGTGTAGTGCCTATGGAGTGGTTGCAAACCAGCAAATGCAGAGTATGAAAAAATAAAGGCCATAATTAAGATATATTTTTTCATTTTTTAGTCCCTATTAAAGCTTCACAATGTTGATCAGCCAACCAGTGGAAACCAGGTTCAAAACGTAAAATTTCTGCTATTTTATTTTGGTTTTTTCGATTCGCATAAGCTCGATCAATTGTATTGAAATACAGTGATTTAGGATTACGAAAATCAGAGAATTCATTTTGTAATTGCCTTGTACAGTAATTAATATTCATAATATCTAAAATAATCTGCTTACCGATCTCAGCATCTAAATTTGGTATACGACCTTGTTCAATATCAATAACGAGTTGCAATGTTGAAGCTGCGCCTAAGCTAAAGGTGATGAGCTGCGGTGAATCAAACTTTTCATACACATAGCGCTCATAATCATCACGAATACCGTTATCATTTTGATCAACCCCGTCTAACGTTTTATAGTCGTCAGGGTGTTCAGGTGGTAGCTCTGGGGTTAGGTAAAATAAATCTTTAATTTTTTGCC
>NZ_DRGM01000004.1 GCF_011050055.1 Pseudoalteromonas prydzensis
AGATGTGTATAAGAGACAGGTTAAAACCATGCCAAATTGACAACTTAAACTCAGGCGTTGCATCACCAAGCACAGCCAAAGAGGCCGCCGATAAAATGCCATCGACCACAAAATTCGGGAACATGCCTACTAACAAACATAGCACCACTAAAATTTCGATTGGTACGCGCATATAACGCGGTGGTTCATGGGGGGTTTTCGGTAAATCAATTGGGTCGCCATTAAAGAATACATCATGGATAAAGCGCGCTGAATAAGCTACTGAAAAAGCAGCCGCTAAAGTCGCTAATACTGGGATCAACCATGACATTGAACCAAGCACTTGTTGGTGTAAGGTCTCAGCAAAGAACATTTCTTTTGATAAAAAGCCATTTAGCAATGGCACCCCAGCCATAGCCGCTGCAGCAACCATTGCCAGCGTCGCTGTGTAAGGCATAAAACGCCACATGCCATTGAGTTTTCGCATATCACGGGTGCCGGTTTCGTGATCAATAATACCGGTTGCCATAAATAAGGAGGCTTTAAATGTTGCATGGTTAATAATATGGAAAATTGCTGCCACAGTGGCAAGCTCAGTATCTAAACCAAGTAATAAGGTAATTAAACCAAGGTGACTAATGGTTGAATACGCTAACAAGCCTTTTAAGTCATGCTTAAATAACGCGATATAAGCGCCAACTAATAAGGTGGTTAAACCTGTCATTGCCACTAAAATAAACCAAGTATCATTTCCTGCAAGTGCAGGATGGAAGCGCGCTAGTAAAAATATCCCTGCTTTTACCATAGTTGCTGAGTGTAAATAGGCACTAACAGGTGTTGGCGCCGCCATGGCATGAGGTAGCCAAAAATGAAATGGGAACTGCGCAGACTTAGTAAATGCCCCTAATAGCACGAGTACTAAGGCAACTTCAAATAGCTCGTGAGATTGGATCAAAGCGCGGCTGGCTAGAATTACATCAAGATTATAGCTACCAACAATGTCTCCGAGTAGTAATAAACCACCCAGTAGTGCTAAGCCGCCGGCTCCCGTGACTGCCAGCGCCATTCGCGCGCCTTTACGCGCTTCGGTTTTATGCCACCAGTAACTAATCAGTAAGAACGAGCTGATGCTGGTTAGCTCCCAAAAAAACCACAGTTGAATAACGTTATTCGACATCACAATACCCAGCATTGCCGTCATAAATAGCATTAAGTAACTGTAGAGCTTTGACATTGAGTCTTTCGCACTCAAGTAGTAACGAGTATAAAAGATTACCAGCAGACCTATTCCTAAGATCATAAAAATAAACAATAAGCTTAAGCCATCTAAGCGTAAGGCAATGTCTATTCCCAATGCGGGTATCCATTGTGCGGTAAAGCGGATTGTCTCACCCGCTAAAATCGCAGGCGCGTGATAAATCGCAATTGCTAAGGCGCATAACGGCGCTAGCATAGTTAAGCTCGTAGATTGATTACGAGTCAGTTTTCCGGTGCAGGAAGAAATAACACTGCCAATTAAGGATAACAAGGGTATCCAGAGCAAAGTCATAATGAGAAACCTTTTGAAGTCATAAGAGTATCAATACACTGCTAGTTAGTTTTAGTTTAGTACTGGTCATTGAGATGGTTTAATTTTAGCTTCAATAAACGCCTTATAGTTATACTGATAAGGGACGATTTTGTCTATAGTAAGCCCTGCTACCTGATGCTATTTTGTACTAATTTAACGCTGATTTTATATTATTCACAACTTTACTCGGCAATATTTTTATTTACCGTTTTATTGGTAAAGTCCATAGCTGGTGCAATTTGCTGAAAATAATCAGTAAAACGCACCGGTTGGTAGTGCGGATCACTGATTTTTCGCAGCCATAATTGCTGATATTGTGCAGAAAGTGGCAGTTGCTGATATTGCATAATAGACCAGTCAGCGCTTGGTTTGTATGCCTTACTCCCGGTTTCACAGCTATCACTCAAAACCCAGCCAGCAGGCGGTGTTAACCCATTGGCAATAAAAAGATTAGGTGCGACTAAACCGCGCTGATGACATAACCATGCTTGTTTTGCTGTAGGCAATGCATACTCATCTTCAAAGCCATTAAAATGCATTAATTCATGTAAAAATAAACCATAATGGCTCGCCGAGTTTAAGTGCATTATTCCGCCTTGCACATTACCAGAGCCTGTCGCCGTCATCATGACAATAAAATCAAAGCCCGTTGGCCATCTTTTATCGGCAATTAAAGGACGCCAATCACATTGAGCCGCAGAATCTGGCTGCTGCTGGCAATCTATTGTATTCCCTAAGTAAATGGGTTTACTAAAACAAAAGCTTGCTGCACGTGGTTGGGGCTGCTGTTGGTAACGGTGGGTAAATGCAGTGAGTTGGCTGATGCCTTGACGGTGATCTGTCATCAGCAACACATTAAACTGACACTGGGGCGTTGCTTTAAGTTGTGAAAAAGCCAATAAAAACCCTTCATCATTAGCAAACTCTTGCTCAATACGCTGCGGTGCTACTTTGTGCTGCAACTTTAAATGCTCTGCCGCATAGCTTGCAACAGGCAAAAGTTGTTGCTCTTTTAAGCTCTCTAAATCACTCCAGCGCTCAAAACGAAGTAACAGTGCGCTGAGCTGGCGACGTTTGTCTTCATTTTGCTGAGCAACACTAACACGCCAAAACGGCAGTGCGGCACGTGGCTGATCATTATTTAATAAGCGCAACGCCCATGCAAACTGAGCATCAGTAACGGCATTTAAAGCTAACAAGGATAAAGTGGGATCTGACAGACTATTTAATTGCGCATTAAAATCGTCAATAAAACGATAATAGCTAATAAGAATAGAATCTGGGGTATGTTTTACATGCCAAAAAGCAACATCGCGCTGCTGATCCACTGAGCTTGGTAAGCAACCAACACTCAGTACAACAGCAACGCTAATTAGATAGTTAACTAGCGTTTTCACCAGCCATTAACTCAAGCTCTAAACGCGCATATTTATATTCCACAAATTCATGCACATTAGTGGCAAGTGCTAAGCGGAAAAAGTCAGCGGCTTGATAATCTAAGCCTTTGGCTTGGTATATTTTCGCAAGGTAAAAATACGCTTCACACAAACGCTGCGCATATTCTTGTTCAGTTGAGACACCTTCGCTAATGCTGGCTAAAAAGGCTCGTTCGCTCATATCACCAATATACAAAGAGATTAACCCATATGCCCATTGACTATCGTCAAGACCTTGCGCATTGGCTTTTAACGTAGCTAACGCTTGTACAGGGTCAACGTTCGCTTGTGCTAAATAGAGCCATAACACACGGTATGGATCACTCGGTGAGCGAGCTAAAAACTCTTCTAGATCAGCGGCGGCAAGGCTTGGTCTATCACCATAGTACAGTGCGATACCACGGTTTAAATAGGCATATTCATGCTGCTCATTAAGCTCTAACGCTGAATCAAAAAACTCATAGGCTTTTTCAAATTGTTGCATCAAGGTATGGTGAATACCTAAAAAATTATACACTTCGGCTAAATCGGGCTTTAATTGCACGGCACGATTAAAATCGATGCGAGCCAAAGTAGACATGCCTAAGCTGTCAAATAATACACCGCGGTCATAAAGTAATTTTGCTTGTTGATCTGGCGCTAAATCGGCGCGATTCAATAATTCAGAATAGCGAGCTATCGCTATTTCACTACGAAAATCAGAAGGCAATGGTGCAGTGAAAGGCACGTTAACAATTGCAGTTGGTTGTGCTTGCGAAGTAGATTGACAGGCGCTTAAGGACAAAATAGCAAACGATGCCAAGGCTATGTGTTTAAGTATCATTAAAATCCTTTATACCAAGATAAGTAGCAAACAGATAAGACAAGTGCTATCCAAAGAGGTTTCATTAAAGCATAAAAAAAGAGGCTATACAGCCCCTTTTTATATTATCCAGAGAATATCTGGATTAAATATCAACAATTAAGCGTCAGTTGCTGTGTCAGCTGAAGATGCTGCTGCTTCCATTGCTTCTTTGATACTTAGACGTACGCGACCTTGACGGTCTACTTCTAGTACTTTAACTTTAACTTCTTGACCTTCAGATAGGTGATCTGTCACGTTATTTACGCGCTCAGTGCTGATCTGAGAGATATGCACTAGGCCATCTTTACCAGGCAGAATGTTTACAAATGCACCGAAATCAACAATACGTACCACTTTACCGTCGTAGATAGTACCTACTTCAAGCTCAGCTGTTAATTGCTCAATGCGGCTGATTGCATTTGCTGCGCTTTCACCGTCTGTTGCTGCAATTTTGATTGTGCCATCATCACCGATTTCAATCGTAGTACCAGTTTCTTCAGTAAGTTGACGAATAGTTGCGCCGCCTTTACCGATAACTTCAGCGATTTTCTTCTGTGGTATCTTCATTGTGTAGATACGTGGAGCAAACATTGAAAGCTCTTCAGATGGTGCAGAAATCGCTTCGTCCATCACACCTAGAATGTGTAAACGTGCCGCTTTTGCTTGTTTAAGCGCAATTTGCATGATTTCTTGCGTGATACCTTCAATCTTGATATCCATTTGTAGTGCAGTAATACCTGCAGCAGTACCAGCTACTTTAAAGTCCATGTCACCTAAGTGATCTTCATCACCTAAGATGTCAGAAAGAACTACGAATTTCTCGTCTTCTTTAACTAGACCCATCGCGATACCCGCAACAGAGGCTTTGATTGGTACACCCGCATTCATAAGTGCAAGTGACGTACCACATACCGATGCCATTGAAGATGAACCATTTGATTCAGTGATCTCAGATACCACACGGATTGAGTAAGGGAACTCAGTCAATGTAGGCATTACAGCTTGGATACCACGCTTAGCTAGGTTACCGTGGCCGATTTCACGACGCTTAGGAGAACCGACAAAACCTGTTTCACCTACGCAGAACGGAGGGAAGTTGTAGTTAAGCATAAAGTGGTTTTTGTGCGTGCCAGTTAAATCGTCGATCAACTGTGAATCACGTTCTGTACCAAGTGTAGCTGTTACAAGTGCTTGTGTTTCACCACGAGTAAAAATTGCAGAGCCGTGAGTACGTGGCAATACGCCAGTCATTACGTCAAGGGCACGGATCATATCTGGTTCACGACCATCGATACGTTTTTCGCCAGCAGTGATGCGGCCACGTACGATTTTCTTCTCAAGAGAACCAAATACTTTACCAACTTCTTGCTTGTCTAGTGACTCGCCTTCAGCAAGTTCAGCTGTTAATACAGCAACAACTTCGTCTTTAGCAACGCCAAGTGCTTCTTTACGAGCCACTTTATCAGTGATGCGGTAAGCTTCGCCTACTTTATCAGCTGCGATTGCTGCTACTTTATCTTCTAAAGCAACGTTCTTTTCAGGTGCTGCCCAATCCCATGTAGGTTTGCCAGCTTCTGCTTTGAATTCGTTGATTGCGTTGATGATAGCTTGAGATTGCTCATGACCATATACAACCGCACCTAACATTACGTCTTCAGCTAGAACGTCAGCTTCTGATTCAACCATAAGTACAGCGTTATCAGTACCAGCAACAACTAAATCAAGTTGGCTTTCTTCCAGCTCTTTTAGTGTCGGGTTAAGTACGTATTCGCCGTTGATGTAACCAACGCGTGCTGCACCAATTGGGCCACTGAATGGGATACCAGAGATAGCAAGTGCTGCTGAAGTACCGATCATCGCAACCATATCAGGTTGGATTTCAGGGTTAACAGAAACAACGGTAGCAATAACTTGTACTTCGTTTACAAAACCATTAGGGAAAAGTGGGCGAATTGGACGGTCAATAAGACGGGCAATCAGTGTTTCACCGTCGTTAGGACGACCTTCACGCTTTAAGAAACCACCAGGAATACGACCTGCAGCGTACATACGCTCTTGGTAGTTAACTGTTAGTGGGAAAAAATCTTGGCCAGGTTGTGCTTCACGCTTACCAACAACAGTAACTAATACTGATGTGTCGCCAATACTTGCTAATACTGCGCCGTCAGCTTGACGAGCGATTGCACCGGTTTCTAGGGTAACTGTATGTTGACCTAGTTGAAATTCTTTAATAATTGCTTGCACTTAAAATGTTCCTTAAATGTATTCTAATAAGTTGTCATCAAAGTACCAATTACAGTACATAATTGTATTCAGTTGGAAATCAATTAAGTACTACAATTGGCAATGATGCGAATAAGCGTAGATAAACCTTTTTATCTACGCGCCATAGTATATACCCAAACCACCCCAAGATGCGAGTTTCAGTTGGAATTAAAAGCGATTTAGGCAAGGCATTGATTGCAAGTAATAGTGGTTCTATTGTTAAAATCAATAACGCAGTATAAA
>NZ_DRGM01000005.1 GCF_011050055.1 Pseudoalteromonas prydzensis
AGATGTGTATAAGAGACAGGGTACATTCCACCCACAAACATTTTTAAAGTCGATTGGCCCAGAGCCGATGTCGAGCGCGTATGTGCAACCATGTCGTCGTCCTACCGATGGCCGTTATGGTGAAAATCCAAATCGCTTACAACATTACTACCAATTCCAAGTAGTATTAAAACCATCGCCAGATAACATTCAGGAGCTCTATTTAGGCTCGTTAGCGGCTGTTGGCATTGATACCCTGACTGACGAAGTACGCTTTGTAGAAGACAACTGGGAATCACCTACGCTAGGTGCCTGGGGTCTTGGTTGGGAGATCTGGTTAAACGGTATGGAAGTAACCCAGTTTACCTACTTCCAACAAGTAGGTGGCTTAGAATGCTCACCAGTTACTGGCGAAATCACTTACGGTCTTGAGCGTTTAGCTATGTACATTCAAGGCGTAGATAGCATCTACGATCTAGTCTGGGCTGATGGCCCAATGGGCCGTGTTACTTACGGTGACGTATTCCATCAGAACGAAGTTGAGCAATCAACTTATAACTTTGAACATGCAAATGTTGAAGACTTATTCGCCCAGTTTGATAAATGCGAAGCCGAGAGCGAAAAGCTAATTGCAGTAAGCCTACCATTACCAGCCTATGAGCAAGTGATGAAAGCATCACACGCATTTAACTTATTAGATGCACGTCACGCGATTTCAGTGACAGAGCGCCAACGTTATATCTTGCGCGTTCGTGCGCTATCTAAAGCGTGTGCACAAAGTTATTATGATAAACGTGAAGCGCTTGGTTTCCCGCTGTGTAAGGATAAGTAAGCATGTCAGCAGAAAATTTATTAGTAGAAATTGGCACCGAAGAGTTGCCACCAAAATCATTGCGCAAACTTGCTGAGGCTTTTGCTGCAAACTTAACTGCAGAGCTTGAGAGTTTAGAGTTGAATCACCAAGGCGTAAGCTGGTATGCATCTCCTCGTCGTTTAGGTTTACAAGTAACAGCACTTGAAGCTCAGCAACAAGACAAAGAAGTTGAAAAACGTGGCCCAGCAACCAAAGCCGCATTTGATGCCGATGGCAAGCCAACCAAAGCTGCTATGGGTTGGGCACGTGGTTGTGGTATTGAAGTCAGTGAAGCGCAAACACTTGAAACCGACAAAGGCGCATGGTTGTTACACATAGCTAAAGTCGCAGGGCAACAGACTACCGCCTTAATGACTGATGCGGTAAATAAAGCGTTAGCTAAACTTCCTATTCCTAAACCAATGCGTTGGGGCGCGAATAAAACACAATTTATTCGTCCAGTTCATACCGCAACTATCTTGTTTGGCGATCAGCTAATTGAAGGCGAAGTCCTTGGTAAGGCAGTGGGTAACCAACTGCAAGGTCACCGTTTTCATCATCCAGAAAAAATCACCATCAAACATGCTGATGATGTTTTTGAGGTGCTTAAATCTGCGCATGTTGTTGCTGATTACGAGCAGCGTAAAGCACAAATTCGTAGTCAAATTGAAGCCGCAGCAACAGCCGTTAATGCCGTAGTTGCGATGGATGAAGATTTACTTGAAGAAGTAACCTCATTGGTTGAATGGCCAGTAACGCTAACTGCAACATTTGAAGAAGCGTTTTTAGATGTACCAGCTGAAGCGCTGATCTACACTATGAAAGACGATCAAAAATACTTTCCGTTACTTGATCAAGACGGCAAGCTACTTAACAAGTTTTTGTTTGTTTCAAACATTGAAAGCAAAAACCCAAGTGTGGTAATTGCTGGTAACGAGAAAGTTGTACGTCCACGTTTAGCGGATGCACAGTTCTTCTTTGAAACAGATAAAAAGAAAACCCTTGAAAGCCGCTTAGAATCACTGAATAGCGTATTGTTCCAACAGCAATTGGGCACCCTAAAAGATAAGTCTGAACGTATCAGTGAACTAGCAGGTTACATTGCCGAGCAGTTAGGTGCCGATAAAGCGCTGGCTGAGCGAGCTGGCTTGTTAAGCAAAACCGACTTAATGACCGAAATGGTGATGGAGTTTACCGACGTACAAGGTGTGATGGGGATGCATTACGCTCGCCATGACGGTGAAGCCGAAGATGTTGCCATTGCCCAAAACGAGCAATACATGCCACGCTTTGCTGGTGACAGCTTACCAACAAACCTGATCAGCTGCGCAGTAGCGATTGCCGATAAGTTTGACACACTGGTTGGTATTTTTGGTATTGGCCAAGCACCAAAAGGTGATAAAGACCCATTTGCGCTTCGTCGTGCTGCCATTGGTGCATTGCGTATCATGGTTGAAAAAGAGCTACAACTTGATATTTTAGATCTCGTTGCTAAATCACAAACACTGTTTGCTGACAAGTTAACTAACTTAAATGTATCAGCAGATGTATTTGAATTCATGCTCGGTCGCTTCCGCGCTTGGTATCAAGACGAAGGTATTGAAGTAGACGTTATTCAAGCGGTACTTGCACGTCGTCCAACGAAACCTGTTGATTTTGACCGTCGTGTTAAAGCGGTAAGTCACTTCCGTACATTAGACGCCGCAGAAGCGCTTGCAGCAGCTAATAAACGGGTAAGTAATATTCTGGCTAAAAATGACATTACAACGCAAGGCACTGTTGACGAGAGCTTGTTAAGCGATGATGCTGAAAAGGTATTAGCGGCACAAGTTGCTAAGTTTGCCACTGAATTAGCGCCGTTATACGTGGCTGGCGACTATCAAGAAGCGCTAGCCCAATTAGCGGGTATTCGTGAAAGTGTTGATAACTTCTTCGACAACGTGATGGTAATGGCTGACGATGAAGCTGTGAAGCAAAACCGTTTAGCATTACTAAGCCAGCTTAGTGGCCTATTTTTAGATATCGCTGATATTTCTGTACTACAGAAATAAGATCAATTCAGCTTAGCTTAAAAAGCCAGCAGCTACGCTGGCTTTTTTGTACAAGGGATAACCGATGAAACGTATATTAACAGTGGCTATGGTTGCATTATTAAGTGCTTGTTCGAGCCAAATACAATTGCCAGATATTAGCGACGTACTACCAAACCAAGAGCTTGACCGCAGCATGTACTTACGTGGTGATTTCAATTTATGGGATGCTGAAACACAATACGAATTTGCTCAAGTTGCTCCTGAGCTATACCAAGCACAGGTAAAGTTTTCAACACCGGGTAAAGTGTATGAATTTAAAATAGCTGATATGGATTGGAGCGCAGGTTATAACTGCGGATTCAGTGAACAAGATCCAACTGGCCAAGCACTGACGTTAGGGCAAAGCGTTACTGCCGATTGTGACACTACCTATAATTACTTTAGCTTCACCCCGGCAATAAAAGGCAGCTACATCGTCAGCATTGATTATCGAAATTACGATGAGCCGAAAGTGACGATAACTAAGAAATAAGAGCTGTAAGCTATAAGCCGTCAGCTTTCAGTTGCCCGAGTGAATTGATAGATTTGTGACAAGGACGTTAGAATGAATACTAAGCAGTGGAATGAAGAAGTAAAAATTGATGGTGTTACTTATCCTGCAGATCAGTTAAATAGAAAGCAAGATGCTGAACTTCTGACTAAAATTCTTGTTCGCCGCTCAAACTCAAATAGGGACAAGCCTAATAAATCCTCTTATGTAATTAACATAAATGCTGAATGGGGCGCAGGTAAAACTTACTTTGTAAAGCGCTGGGCTGAGGACTTAAAATATGAGCATCCAGTTGTCTATATAGATGCTTGGTCAAATGACTTTATGGATTCACCCATTATTACCGTTCTTGCTGAAATTCAAGAGCAACTATTAGAAACAATTAACAAAAGTCATTTAACTCAAGCCAAAAGAAAAAGCTTTAAGAATATTGGCATATCAGTATTACCTAAAATTCTAGCAGCGTTAGTTAAACGCTATGGTGGATTTGATATTGAAGATTTATTTGTTGATGAAAGCTCTGACACAGAAGTTACGCCATCATCACAAAATAATAAATCATTAGATTTATCCGCAGCAATGGAAGCTATGACGACCCAAGCATTCAAAGAGCATAGAGATTATAAAAAAGGCGTAAAAGAACTAAAAGCTACAATTAAAGAGTTAGTTAAATACTCTATTGAAAAACCTAAAAATGGACTGCAAGCAACAGCTCGTGATTATCCTGCATTCATTTTTATTGATGAGTTAGATCGCTGCCGCCCAACTTATGCAGTAGAAATGCTTGAAGCCATAAAGCATATCTTCGATATTGAAGGGTTAGTGATAGTTGTTTCAACACACACGGAAGAGCTGCAGCACACAATAAAAGCTTTATACGGGAGTGATTTTAATGCAAATGACTATCTTAAGCGATTTTTTGATACTAAGTATCACCTTGACGTAAGCGTGTCTGCAAACTTATTAAAAGCCAATTGTGATATTTCAATACTTAACGATTGTGGATTGAGTAGTCGAGGGATAATTTTATTTCCTTATGTTTTTAATGATAATAATGAATTGAAAGAAAAGGTACTGCTTTTAATTGCCTCCATTGCTAGCTGGCAAGAGCTGTCTCCGCGAACTGCAATTCAATTTGCTGAACGATTACTCACTTCAATAGAGCTAGTAGAGAGCCATAAAACTATAGATATTGTACTTTTATCTGTTCTGTTGTGCCTTTACGTAACTAGCAACCCAGAATATGATTATGTTATTGACCAATTAAAAATGGATAATCCTAATTTTAATATACAAACTACGAACTCGAAGTTACGCCTAGCTGGGCAGAACTTCGGTTTAGAAAACTCACTAAATAGCCTTATCATAAACCGTGAAAAAATAAGCAGATTTGAGCAACAGTTCAATTTATCAGAGTATGAAACTAATACATTTAAGAGTAAAAGAGCTAGCTATAAAGATTTTAACTTTCTGTTATATATAAAAGTAATTAAGAGAGTTTTAAATCGTAAAGAAATTAATAATACTGGCTACTTAACAAATTTTGGTTATAAAGGTCAAAGTACAATTGATAAGAATCAGTTATTAGAAGCCTATATGACATATTACGGTTTAAATAAAAGCAGTATTACTTATTACTTGAACTTAATAAGCTTAACCAATAAATTTTCTGATAGCTGATAGCTGATAGCTGATAGCTGATAGCTGATAGCTGATAGCTGATAGCTGATAGCTGATAGCTCTTACAACCCTTTCTTTACTAAGTACCGATAAGGTACGGCATCGACTTCTTTGGCGACTAAGGTGTGATCCATAAAGCGGCAGAAGCTGGGGATGTCGCGGGTGGTGGAGGGGTCGTCGGCAATAATTAATAAAGTTTCGCCATTTTCCATTTTGCGTACCGCGCTTCGGATCATCATTACAGGCTCCGGGCAGCGTAGGCCGATGGCGTCTAATTGGTGATCGGGGTTCTCAAAACTCATGGCGTAACCTTTACTGTTATTAGCGTTTAACGATTAATTTAAGGTTGCTAGTTTAACGACCTCGGCCTGATAAATAAAGTCACTTCATTTGTGCGTATAAAGCGGCAAAGCTTAACGGCAAAAATTAATCATAAAAAAGCCGCGTTGATTTAATCAACGCGGCTTTTATCACCGAGGTTTTAATGCGTTCTATTAATCTTGAACACGTTCAAATACGGTTGCGATGCCTTGGCCTAAACCAATACACATAGTTGCTAAACCATAGCGTGCATTTTTATCTTCCATCAAGTGAATAAGTGAGGTGCTAATACGTGAACCAGAACAACCCAAAGGATGACCCAGAGCGATAGCGCCGCCGTTTAAATTCACTTTTTCGTCAACCACATCAGCAAGACCTAAATCTTTTAATACTGGTAGTGATTGTGCTGCGAATGCTTCGTTAAGCTCTGCAACATCGATATCATCAATAGTGATACCGGCTTGTGCTAATGCTTTCTTACTCGCCGGTACCGGGCCGTAACCCATGATTGATGGATCGCAACCAGCAACCGCCATGGCTTTAACGCGAGCACGAATTGGTAAGCCTAAAGCTTTGGCTTTTTCTTCGCTCATTACTAGCATCGCTGATGCGCCGTCAGAAAGAGCTGAAGAAGTACCCGCAGTGACTGAGCCTGATGCCGGGTTAAACACTGGGCGAAGCTGTGATAAGCCTTCTACCGTTGTTTCTGGGCGAATTACTTCGTCATCTTCAACTAAAATCAGTGAACCATCTGCGTCATGACCTTCCATTGCAAGGATTTCGCGGCGGAAACGTCCTTCAACCGTGGCTGCATGAGCTCGTTGATGTGAGCGATAGGCAAATTGATCTTGCTGCTCACGGGTAATACCGTGAATAGTTGCAAGGTACTCTGCGGTTAAGCCCATTGAGCCAGATGCTTGTGCAATTGAAGTTGCTAAGCCTGGGTGAAAATCATTACCGTGGGTCATTGGCACATGGCCCATGTGCTCAACACCACCAATGATGTAGGTATCACCAGCGCCAGTCATGATTGCGCGTGCAGCATCGTGTAATGCTTGCATTGATGAGCCACATAAGCGGTTTACTGTTACCGCAGGCACTGTGTGCGGAATGCCGGCAAGTAATGCGGCATTACGAGCAACGTTAAAACCTTGCTCTAAAGTCTGTTGTACACAACCCCAATAGATGTCGTCAATCGATGCTGGATCAACGGCTGGGTTGCGATCAAGTAAGCCCTTCATTAAGTGGGCACTTAAATCTTCGGCACGCTTATGTTTAAATACACCGTTTTTTGAACGGCCCATTGGCGTGCGGATACAATCTACAATTACTGGAGTATTCATGGTCTTATCCTTCCACCTTATAGAAAATACGGCCTTCTTCAGCCCATTTACGAGTTTGTTCAGATACTTGGTAAATCGCACCTAGATGAGCGTATTTGTCTGCTGTTGCAACAAAGTTAGCTAGCCCAGTTTGATCTAAGTAACGGAACGCGCCGCCTCTAAATGGAGGGAAACCAATACCGTAAATAAGTGCCATATCAGCTTCTTGTGGAGAAGCAACAATGTTTTCTTGTAAACACAGTAGCACTTCATTGATCATTGGTACCATACAACGGTCGATAATTTCTTGTTTATCAAACTCTTTTGGTGCATCAGTGATTGCACTAAGTAGCTCAACTGCTTGTGGATCTTGAGCTTTTTTCAGACGACCGCGGCGATCCGGTGCATACTGGTAGAAACCCGCTTTGTTCTTTTGACCAAAACGCTTTTCGTTAGCGAATATTGTTACAGGATCTTTTTCGGCACGTGACATGCGCTCAGGGAAGCCATCTGCCATCACGCCAGTACAGTGGTAAGCCGTATCAATACCAACAACATCAAGTAAGTATGCAGGACCCATTGGCCAGCCAAATACGTTTTCCATTACTTTATCTACTTTGGCAAAATCAGCGCCTTCAACAACTAATTTACTAAAGCCGGCAAAGTATGGGAATAATACACGGTTTACAAAGAATCCTGGGCAATCATTAACAACGATAGGTGATTTGCCTAGCTTTAAAGCGTAATCAACAACGGCGTTAATCGTTTGCTCTGAGGTTTTCTCACCGCGGATAATTTCAACTAATGGCATTTTTGGCACTGGGTTAAAGAAGTGCATACCACAGAAGTTTTCAGGCTTTTCAAGAGCTGTTGCTAACTCGTCAATACGAATAGTAGAAGTGTTAGAAGTTAAGATAGTACCCGCTGGCATATCTTTTTCAAGTTGTGCTAACACTGATTGTTTAACTTTAGGGTTTTCTACAACTGCTTCAACGATGATATCAGCACTTTGTAAGTCGCTATCGTTAAGGGTTGGTTTGATTTTACCTAACGTTGCAACCATCTTGTCCATCGCCATATGGCCGCGTTGCACTTTTTGAGCTAATAGCTTAGATGCTTCACCCATACCTAAATCAAGGGCATCCTGTTGGATGTCTTTCATTATAATAGGTGTACCTTTATAAGCTGACTGGTAAGCGATACCGCCACCCATAATACCTGCGCCTAGTACAGCGGCTTGATTAATTGTTACATCACTGGCTTTTGCTTGCTTACGCGCTTTACCCTTGATGTATTGATCTGCTAAGAAAATACCCGTTTGGGCTGCCGCTTCTGGAGTGCGTGCTAATTTAGCAAAGTTGGCATTTTCAATCGCCATTGCTTCGGCGCGTTCACAGTTAGCTGCTGCTTTAATAGTGCGAACTGCCATAATAGGGGCTGGGTAGTGGCCTTTGGTTTTACCCATTACCATACCTTCAGCCATTGCAAAGCTCATACCTTGCTCAACGCGGTTTAATTTAAGTGGTTGCAGCTTAACGTTACGTTTAGCTTGCCAATCCAGCTTGCCAGCAATTGCTAATTCAAGTGTTGAAATACCTGATTCTATAAGTTTGTCAGCACTAACTACTGCGTCAATAGCGCCTACTTTAAGGGCATCAGCAGCGCGGTTTTCAGCGCCAGAGGTGATCCAAAGCATGGCATTATCGGCACCAACGATGCGTGGTAAGCGTACTGTGCCACCAAATCCAGGCATAATGCCTAGTTTTACTTCTGGAAGGCCAATTTTTGCAGTAGAGCTTGCAACACGATAATCGGTAGCAAGTACCCACTCACATCCTCCGCCAAGTGCTAAGCCATTTATAGCGCTTAGGGTTGGGAAAGGTAGATCTTCTAATGCATCAAAAACATCAGTGGCATCTTTGATCCAGGTAACTAATTCAGCTTCTGGTTTAGTAAAGGTAGGTAAAAATTCGAAAATATCGGCACCAATAATAAAGTGGTCTTTATCACTGGTAAAAATCATGCCTTTGATATCGCTGTTTGCGGCTAATTCTTGTAATGCGCTGGCGCAATCTTTCAAGGTTTGCTGAGACAAAGTGTTTACAGAACCTGCAACACAAAATTTGAACTCGGCGATATTATCCTTGATGAAAGCAACTTCAAAGGAATCGCTTTTATATAACATTATTATTCTCCCTAGTTAGTGAACTAAGACTGGTACGATGAGTTTGCATTTCAATCAGTGTGCTTGCTTTAAATTAAAAATGCAACGAAAAATTTACTGTGGTGTCTTACTACTGGTTAAAATATAGCTTGTTTGGTGCTAAGGTGTAGGCGAAGTGTTTGTCTTTTATTTACCTTTGAATATTTAAGGTCATCATGAAAAAACAATTTTTAAGTGTAACGGCAGCAGCATTATTATTTCCTTTATTTTCTGCCTACGCTAATACGGAACATGACGCATTTTTAGATGCTGAAAAAAAAGTTAAATATGCTAGTTATCAAAAGTTTAAAGAAATTACGGCACAGCTAGACCATCCATTAAAGCCTTATGTGGAACAAGTCTATTGGCAGCGCCATCCTGATATTGAGCACCAATCTGAAATTGAGCGCTATTTAACTATTTATGAAAATACGCCTTTAGAGTGGCCAGTGCGTAAAGCATGGTTACAACGTTTGCAAAAGCAAAACCGTAAGGCCGCTTTTATTAATAATTATCGAGAGACTACAAATAGTGAGCTGACTTGCACTTACCTGCAGTATCAGCTTGATTTAGGAGCGCCGGAACAAGCGATAATGAGTCAAGTAACAAATTTATGGACTGTCGGGAAATCACAGCCAGAAGAATGCGACTCACTGTTCAATACTTGGCGTAAAAAAGGTTATATGAGCCAAGAGCAAATATGGCAACGCATTACGTTATCGGCACAAGGGGGATCACAAAGCTTACTGCCATACTTAAAAACCTTATTACCGAAAAATGAGCAATACTTGGCTGACTTTTACCGAAAAGTTCGCAGCGATCCAAGTGCCGCTGCGGGAATGTATCGCTATAAAAATAAAACAGTTAAAGAAAGTGAAATTGCTCATTACGGCATTAAACGGCTAATTTGGCGAGATAAAACCTTGGCACTCAAGGCATGGGAAAAGTTAGATAAAATGTTTAACTATTCTGACGAGCAAAAGGCTGATGTTTATTATAGTTTTGCTTTAGCGCTGGCATCGAGTGGCCACCCCGAGGCGCGTTTTTGGTTGAGTAAAGTACCGAAAGATCGCCAAGACCGTAAACTTATGCAGTGGCAATTGGGTAATATGTTGAAAACCCAAGATTGGTCAGGCATCGTGGCATTTTTTACCGGTAAAGAAAACCTCAGTCTGGGTCAACAATATTGGTTGGCGTACAGTTTAGCGCAACGCGGTGACAACGAGCGTGCTAAAGTAATTTGGCAAACCGTCGCGAAAGAGCGTGATTATTATGGCTTTTTAGCCGCTGCACGGTTGGGTTTACCGGTTGAGCTTAATAACCAACCATTACTTGTTAGTGATAAGTTAGTGGCAGACGTAGCGCAGGCACCCGGTTTTAAACGAGCAAAAGCTTTTTATGAACTTGAGCGTTTTACTTCAGCGCGCAGAGAGTGGAACTACTTAACGGGTACCTCGAGTGATGAAGAAAAGTTAGCCGCATCAAAACTAGCGGCAGAATTAGATTGGTACGACAGTACAATTTATACCTTGGCGCAAATTAAAGCATGGGACTATGTGGAACTGCGATTTCCATTTGCTTTTCAAGATTTATTTGAGCGCTACAGTAAACGCAATCATATTGATGTAACGTGGAGCATTGCTATTTCGCGCCGTGAAAGTTCTTTTGCTCCCGATGCGCGCTCTCATGCCAATGCGCGTGGTTTAATGCAGTTGCTGCCAAGTACAGCAAAATATGTAAATAAAGGCACTGTTTCTGGGGCGCGTTTAAATCAAGCGAACACGAATATTCGCTTAGGCACTGAGTATTTAGAGTATTTAAAAAAGAAAAATCGGGGTAATGAGGTCCTTGCAACCGCGTCGTATAACGCGGGTTACCATCGCATAAAAAAATGGTTACCTGATGAGGCTATGCCCGCTGAGTTATGGATAGAACTGATCCCGTACCGTGAAACGCGAGAATACGTAAAAAATGTCTATGCTTATCGGCAGGTTTACCACACGCGGTTGGGTCGAGAGGGGAATATATTGGCACCAATATTGGATATGAAAATGGGTGGCTAAGGCGCAAGTGCTTTAGCGCATCTGCATTGGGGTTAAACAGGGTCTATGTTAGACTTGAAATAAGTTAAATTTAACAGATGGGTTTTCTATGGATAAATTAGCCGTTTTATACGCCGAACATATTGCAACACTGCAGCAGCGTACTCGTACTATTATTGAGCGTGAAGGATTAGAAGGTTTAGTGATCCATTCAGGACAAGCTAAACGCCAGTTTTTAGACGATATGTATTATCCGTTTA
The DNA here is from genome assembly GCF_011050055.1 of Pseudoalteromonas prydzensis. Lineage (GTDB taxonomy): Bacteria > Pseudomonadota > Gammaproteobacteria > Enterobacterales > Alteromonadaceae > Pseudoalteromonas > Pseudoalteromonas prydzensis_A. Next base: position 11,244 of record NZ_DRGM01000005.1, read on the forward strand.
AAGTTAACCCGCATTTTAAAGCTTGGTTACCGGTCATCGATAATCCACATTGCTGGATTGTTATAAATGGCAGTGATAAACCAAAACTTATTTTTTATCGTCCGGTTGATTTTTGGCATAAAGTACCTGATGAGCCGCGTGATTTTTGGGCTGATTATTTTGACATAGAGCTGTTGCTGCAACCTGATCAAGTCGAAAAATGGTTACCTTACGACAAAGCAAATTATGCTTATATCGGTGAATATTTAGAAGTAGCGCAAGCACTCGGTTTTAGTGTGATGAACCCAGAGCCGGTATTAAACTTTTTTAATTACCACCGTGCTTATAAAACGCAATACGAGCTTGAATGTTTACGCCAAGCCAATCGTATTGCCGTAGATGGCCATAAAGCGGCTCGCGATACGTTCTTTAATGGTGGTTCTGAGTTTGATATTCAACAAGCCTACTTAATAGCGACACGCCAAAGTGAAAATGAAATGCCGTATGGTAATATCGTCGCACTGAACGAAAACTGCGCTATTTTACATTACACCCATTTTGAGCCGCAAGCTCCGCAAACACATCATTCATTTTTAATTGATGCAGGTGCTAATTTTAATGGTTACGCTGCTGATATTACTCGTACTTATGATTTTAAAAAGTCCGGTGAGTTTGCTGAATTAATTGCAGCTATGACACAGCATCAAATTGCCTTGGGTAAAGCATTAAAGCCAGGCATGTTATATGGTGAATTGCATTTAGATTGCCACCAACGTGTTGCGCAAGTACTCAGCGATTTTAATATTGTTAAGCTACCAGCTGCTGAAATTTTTGAACGCGGTATTACGTCGACCTTCTTCCCACATGGGCTTGGCCATCATCTTGGTTTACAAGTACATGACATGGGCGGTTTTATGGCTGACGAGAAGGGCACCCATCAAGCGCCACCTGAAGGGCATCCTTTCTTACGTTGCACACGCTTAATTGAAAAAAACCAAGTGTTTACGATTGAACCTGGTTTATACTTCATCGACTCACTGTTGGGTGATTTAGCGCAAAGCGACAACAAGCAGTTTATTAACTGGGATAAAGTTGCAGCGTTTAAGCCATTTGGTGGAATTCGGATCGAAGATAACATCATCGTTCATGAAGACAACCTTGAAAATATGACTCGCGATCTAGCATTAGATTGATCGTTTGTCAGGGTTAGAATTGGGGCCTGTCGGCCCCATTTTTGTATAAGTACATAAAATAATGTCTGAATATAATTACCCCGCAGCGCCCGTTTTTTATCAAGAAGAGATAAAAAAAAGCACTTTTATTGTACACATTGCACATACGCCAGATTTAGCATCAGCAAAAGCGTTTATTGGTGAAATTGCAAATAAATACAGTGATGCTCGTCATAATTGCTGGGCACATGTCGCCGGTAATCCTGGCGGCAGCCATGTTTATGGCTTTTCTGATGATGGCGAACCGAACGGTACCGCAGGTAAACCTATGCTCAACGTGTTAGTTGGTTCTGGGCTTGGGGAAATTACCGCAGTGGTAACTCGTTACTTTGGCGGTATAAAACTGGGCACTGGTGGCCTAGTTAGAGCATATGGCGGATCGTTGAATAATGCTTTGACGCATTTAACAACGACAGTAAAGGTACCGAGTGTTGAGCTGATTGGCTATAGTGATTACAGTATTCAAGGCGCAATCGAGCAGTTATTAAAGACACAATACCAAGTTCTTACTATAGAAAAGCAATTTACTGCTAATATTGAATGGGTTATCACGATTGATAGCCGTCAAGCTGTGCAAGCGATTAAAGATATTTATGATTTGAGCCATGGCGCGGTTGAGTTAAGTATTAAACAGTAAGACAATAACAATCCATCAGAACGATTAACTAATAATAAAAGCGATAGCTACATGCAATTTCGTACCATCATTAAAATTCTCGGCCAACTGGTTGTTCTATTTAGTATTACTATGGTGCCGCCGGCAATTGTATCGCTAATTTATAAAGATGGTGGCGGTGTACCTTTTGTATTGGCGTTTATCTTTAGTGTGATTATTGGCTTAGCTGCTTATTACCCTAATCGTCAAGAACACGGTAATTTAAAAGCGCAAGAAGGCTTTTTAATCGTGGTGTTATTTTGGCTGGTTCTGGGAGCGTTCGCATCACTGCCACTTATTTTCCTACAAGAGCCTAACTTATCCTTAGCCGATGCGGTCTTTGAAGCCTTCTCTGGCTTAACCACAACGGGTGCCACAGTACTTACCGGTATTGAATATTTACCAAAATCTGTGCTGTTTTATCGCCAGCAACTGCAATGGTTTGGCGGTATGGGGATCATCGTACTTGCCGTGGCAGTACTGCCAATGCTGGGTGTTGGTGGTATGCAGCTATACCGAGCTGAAATTCCAGGTCCGGTAAAAGACTCGAAAATGACACCACGTATTGCCGATACCGCTAAACATCTTTGGTATATTTATGTGTCGCTCACCATTGCTTGTGCGTTGGCATATTGGGCTGCTGGAATGAACTGGTTTGATGCAATTTGCCATTCATTTTCTACTGTTGCGATCGGTGGATTCTCTACATACGATGCTTCTATGGGGCACTTTGACAGTCCATTAATTAACTTTATTTGCGTGATATTTTTACTTATCGCTGCCGCTAATTTCACCTTGCATTATGCGGCCGTTTCTAGTCGAAATCTCAGAGTGTACATACGCGACCCTGAGTTTAAAGTATTTTTGTTTATTCAACTGGTGCTAGTTGTGGTGTGCTTTGCTGTGCTGTCATCGAATAACATTTATGCTAATGGCGATGAAACACTTGATCAGGCACTGTTTCAGGCTGTATCAATTAGCACAACCGCAGGCTTTGCTACGGATAACTTTTCAGCTTGGCCGCTGTTCCTGCCAATACTGTTGATATTTTCTAGCTTTATAGGCGGCTGTGCGAGTTCCACTGGTGGTGGGATGAAAGTAGTGCGGGTATTTTTACTTTATCTACAAGGGGTGCGTGAGCTTAACCGCCTTGTGCATCCTCGTGCTATTTACTCAATAAAATTGGGACGTAAGGCGTTACCAGATAAAGTAGTTGAAGCTGTTTGGGGGTTTTTCTCTGCCTACGCGTTGGTGTTTGTGATCATCATGCTGGCATTAATGGGCACGGGGATGGATAACATAACGGCATTTTCTGCCACCGCAGCCTGTTTAAATAATTTAGGCCCAGGCTTAGGCGACGTTGCTGCACACTATGGTGCAATTAGTGATGGTGCTAAATGGTTATTAGCCATTGCTATGGTATTTGGGCGATTAGAGATATTTACGTTATTAGTGTTGTTTACACCGACATTCTGGCGCGGTTAATCAGTCGTTAGGTTTAAACACTGTACAGGTTGTTATTTGTTCTTAATTAATTATGTGTAGTTGGAAAGTAAATGCCAAAAACAAGACAACAATTAAATTTAGAAAATCTCGCGCTGATCACTGCCGGTAGTATTGTTGATGTTGAAATATTAACACCAACAACCAGTAAACGTATTAAAACGGAGTTTGTTGGCTTACTGCATGACCGTTTTGTGATTTTAAATTACCCAACTGCAAAGCGTTTAAGTAATGCTATTGAGTACCTTAAAGATGGTGTGGTGGTAATTGTCAGAGCAGTGCTTGAAAGTGGTGGCGGGCAAGTTATCGCATTTCGTCAGCAAATTATGTCGGTATCATCTCACCCAGCTCGACTTATTTATTTAAACTTCCCAACTCAAGTGCAATTATTTAGTTTACGGTCAGAAACCCGCATTCCCACTTTGTTAGCTGCCAAAATAAAGCTCTGTGATGAACGCGAGCTACATGGCGTAATTAAAGATATCTCCGTAACTGGGGTGATGTTTGATGTAAAAGGCCTGGATGATCTTAGTGAATTAAAAAATACCCAGTGTAATATTGTGCTCGATGAAAAAAATAAAGGCATTACTGAGTTTAGCGGGCAAATATGCAGTATTAAAAGTCGAGCTGCGGGCGCGCAGTTTGGAATTCAATTAACTGCCAGCGAAGACGAAATGAAAGCCTTTATGAAAGATCACTTGATTGACCTCTCAGTGCTCGCGCCACTAGTCTAAATCTGCTGATATTCGCTATTTTGCAACAAAATAGCGAATATCGCGCACTTCAACTTAATTCCCGCTAATTTATTTTTATTGTCATTTCTTATCAATTACTTAACTTTATTTACTTGTTTCTATTGTTACTTTTTGGCGTGTTAATTCCGCTACTTGTTGCTTTGTTTGCGTGTAATAAAATGCACTTTACTTAATTTGCGTCTTTTTTATTGTTTTTAATTCATTGATTTTTAATGTGAAAACTTTTAACTCATATTCTGTGTTGCTAAATAGCAACAAAAAACCGTGAAAAACCCTTATAAGAAGCAAGTTTTAATTTTAACTTGCTGATTTTAAATCGTTTTTAAAATGTGGCACTGAAGTTGTAATAGTCTAGTTGTACTGAACGAAAAGGTGATTATCACTAACGTTCGAAACCATAAGCATTGAAGGAATATTAATTATGAACACATTAAATAAAACATTAGCACTTATCGCACTAGCATCTTCATCAGTGGCATTTGCTGGTACTGACTTTGACACATTAGATGTTGATGGCAGCGGCACTATCAGCCAAAGCGAAGCGTCAGTAGATGCAGAGCTAATGAGCAAATTTGCAGAGCTTGATACTGACGGCAACGGTGAGCTTTCAAGAGAAGAGTTCTCTAAAGCGTAATTTAGGCAGCAGTTTCACAACAGGGATCCCTGAAAAGGACTTCCACTCTTAATTGATTTGTAAGGAATATAATTATGAACACATTAAATAAAACATTAGCACTTATCGCACTAGCATCTTCATCAGCGGCATTTGCTGGTACTGACTTTGACACATTAGATGTTGATGGCAACGGCGCAATCAGCCAAAGCGAAGCATCAGTAGATGCAGAGCTAATGAGCAAATTTGCAGAGCTTGATACTGACGGCAACGGTGAGCTTTCAAAAGAAGAGTTTTCAAAAGCGTAATACAGCTTTGTGACAGGGAACCGTGAAAGGGATTTCATAGCACCACATTCATTATCTCAGGTACAAGGAGAAAAATTATGAACGCACTAAGTAAAGCGGTAGTGCTCATTGCATTAACCTCTTCATCAGCAGCATTTGCTTTTGAAGCGTTAGACTTCGATACGCTTGATGTTGATGAAAATGGTGTGATCAGTCAAGTTGAAGCATCAGAAGATGCTGAGCTTTTAAATAGCTTTGCAGAACGTGATACTGACCAAAACGGTGAGTTATCAAAAGAAGAGTTTTCAAAAGCTTAATAACCTAATACTGAGTTTATCCTGAGTTGCCAAAGACAACCTAAGTAGGAAAGGAACCTATGATAGAGGATAACAAGGAAGGCTTTGCTCGCGTTGAAAATCAGTATTGAAACCAATTTTTTGATAGTACATTGAAGGAATATTAATTATGAACAAATTAAATAAAACATTAGCACTAATTGCACTAGCATCTTCATCAGCGGCGTTTGCTGCTACCGATTTTGATACGCTAGATGTTGATGGTAACGGCGCAATCAGCCAAAGCGAAGCATCAGTAGATGCAGAGCTTATGAGTAAATTTGCTGAGCTTGATACTGACGGCAACGGTGAGCTTTCAAAAGAAGAGTTCGCAAACGCGTAATTAAAGCTTCGCGCACAAGGAATCTAAAAGGATTTTACATTGATTACGTTCAAAAGCAGCCAATACCCCCGGGCTGCTTTTTTTCTGTCTGGGTATTACGCATAACAAGGCATCTAGTTTACAGTTTAACTAAATCAGCTTATTATCAAGCTCTTAATTCAAGCATGGACGTTGATTATGTTAAGTTACCTTGGCTTATACTCTGCATTAATTGCCAGTATCTGGATTGCTGTTGGGGTGTATATCGCTGGTAGGTGTTATCCAAACTATAGCCATGCAAAGCAATTTTGCAGCGAGCTCGGCGCTGTTGGCAGTCCCACAGAAAAACTCTCTCCTATTATTAATAACTACCCACTTGGTTTATTGTTTTGTTTATTTGGCTGGTATGTATTGCAGCTGGAAAATGCCCCTCTATTAATTGCGTTGGTCGGTTGGTTAACCATAAGCCACGGTGTCGCTACTTGGTTTGCTGGGTACTTCCCAATGGATGGCGATCCTCAAACAAAAACACCGACTTTGAGTTGTCGAATTCACTCTTGGGCTGGCTTGGTAATGCTGATGTCTTTGCTGATTGCGCCAATTCTTGTTGCTGTAAGTTCATATACCAGTATTTCATTTCGGCTTTTTTCAATTTTGTGTGTGTGTATTACCTGTTACTTTTTAGTTTTGTTGACGCAAGCATTTAAGCAAAAAGGCAGTGTAGGCACTTATCAACGATTATCTTATGGTGTTCAGTTGTTGTGGTTGAGTGCATTTTCGTTGGTGCTTTAATTTAATGTTAGATTTCAACAGTAAGTGTTGCTTTGTAAAACGCTTAAGCAAAGGTGAATCAAATATTGAATGACGGAGATTAGGCTTAGTGAAAAGTGTTAGCTATAACGTGGAACTGAGATGTCCATCTTTAGAAGAATTTTGTTTATTAAGAGAGAAGGTCGGTTGGGGTAAAGTCAACGCTGATCTGGCAAATACTAGTTTAAACAACTCGTTATTTCATGTAGTGATCCGACAGGAGGGGCTACTTGTTGGTATGGGTCGTGTAATAGGTGATGGTGGTTTATTTTTTTATATCCAAGATGTTGTTGTCGATCCTGACTTTCAAAGGCAAGGTATTGGTGCGTTGATTATGGATAATATAGAAATGTATTTGGCTGGGGCAGCAAAAAAAGGTGCAACCATCGGACTACTCTCAGCTAAAGGTAAAGAATCTTTTTATGCTCGTTACGGATATTTTAGTAGGCCGGATAAAATGTTGGGCTGTGGGATGTGTAAATTTACTTAGGATGAAAAATTTCAATGTCTGAATATGTAGCAAGTGTTGTCTGGTCTCGCCAAGCAGAAGAGTTGTTTATTGATAATAAATATAGCCGAGCTCACCAGTGGCAGTTTGATGGCGGGGCAAGGGTTGCTGCATCTTCTTCTCCCGATATAGTGCCATTACCGTATTCGGTTGCCGCAAATGTTGATCCAGAAGAAGCGTTTATTGCTTCGCTATCTAGCTGTCATATGCTGTTCTTTTTATCGATTGCGGCAAAAAATAAATTTACGGTTGATAGCTATCAAGATGACGCGGTTGGTTTGATGCAGCGCGCAAGTGATGGGCGTATGTCGATGACTCAAGTAACTTTAAAGCCCTGTGTGAAGTTTGCTAGTAATGAGCAACCGAGTGCAGAGCAATTAGAAGAAATGCACCATCAGGCTCATGAGTTATGTTTTATCGCCAATTCGGTGAAAACAGAGATTGTGATTGAGATTGTTGGTGCTTAATTAAATTGTAAGCATACCCAGAGCGTTAAAACTGCAATGTCGTTGCTATTGTTTCGCACAATGGCAACAAAACACGAATTTTCAAAAACTAACTGCGTTTTTATTTTTTACTTACCAAAATAAATTTAATTTTCCCTTACAATTCAGATTGTTAATTTATGAAAAATATTTAGCTTTTATCAGTTAAAATATCTGTTCAGTTGCGGTTAGGGAGGTCGTCTTTGAAAAAGCCGCTATTATCAGCATTATTTCTTGAGTTGTGTCATTTTTATAATGTTTAACCATTTGATTTATATGAGCTTATAAATTAACGCGTAAAGTGTGTTGTTAAACTGCAACAGAATATTCCTTCTAAATTCCTCGAAAACATCAAAAGCTAGTGTAACATTATGATTTTTAATGGTAATAAATTGTTGGCATCGAAGTTGTAATACTCTAGTTGTCTTGAACGAAACGGTGATTATCACTTAAGTTCACAACCATAAACTTTGAAGGAATATTTATTATGAACACATTAAATAAAACATTAGCACTTATCGCATTGGCATCTTCTTCTGCAGCATTTGCTGGTACTGAATTTGATACATTAGATGTTGATGGCAATGGCGCAATTAGCCAGCAAGAAGCATCTGTTGATGCCGCTATTTCGGCTAAATTTACTGAACTTGATACTGACCAAAATGGTGAGTTATCAAAAGAAGAATTTTCAAAAGCGTAATTTCAGTTTCCACAAACAGGGATCTCTGAAAAGGATTTCTCTCATTTTAAATTATTAGGAATAACACTATGAAACATATTAATACAGCACTTGCCATTATTGCCCTAGCGGCTTCATCAACTGCGTTTGCTGCAGTTAGCTTTGATACTTTTGATACCAATGGTGATGGCGTGATCAGCCAAAAAGAAGCATCAGTGAATGCACAGCTAGTTGAAATATTTGCTGATTTAGATACGGATAGCAACGGTGAATTATCAAAAGAAGAGTTTGCCAAAGTACAATAAACGGATAGCAATAATACTCCTCCACAAAAAAGCAGCTTAATTAAGCTGCTTTTTTGGTTAACTTGACTGTGGCTGGTTATAAACTGTAGTCAAACTGCAGTGACAATTTTCGCGGGCTGCCGTAGCGATACTGGTTGTAAAAACCGATTTGGCTGTAATACGTTTTATCAAATAAGTTATCGACATTTAAGCTCACGGCCATTTGCTGATTAATCTGATAGCTTGCCATTAAACTGGCTACACCATAAGCTTTTTGTGCAACTTCAACCGTGCCAAATACGGGGTTTTTTACCTCATCGTAGCTGCGACTTTGCCAGCGATAACCACCGCCGATTGTTACTCCCTGTAAGCTATCGCTTAATTGATAACTGGTGAATAATTTAAACTGATCTTTTGGATTGGTGGTATTTAAAGGTGTGCCATCGGGTTGCTCACCTTCACTGTGGGTATAACCGAAATAAGCATTCCAAGCATCGCTTAATGCGCCATTGAGCTCGAACTCAAAGCCTTCAGTAACCGTGCCGTCAATCGGTTGGTAAATTGCCTGTAAAGTATCTGCAATGGTTTCACCAGTATATTCCCCCCAGTTATCTTGATGGATTTCAAAACCAGACAATGACAGCTCTAAGCGCTCATTTAGCAGTGAAGCCTTGAGCCCCACTTCATAATTTTTACCTTGAATTGGCGCTAAGTAATTGCCATTTTCGTCAACACGGCTTTGTGGTGTGAATATATCAGTGTAATTGCCGTACAGCGCCCAACTTTGATTAATCGCATACGTGATGCCGAGGTAATTAGTCAGTTCATTATCTAACTCATAATCATGCACGCTACCAAAGTTATCTTGTGCCGTTTGCCATTGGTTTAAGCGGCTACCTAAAATAACCGATAAATCATTGGTTAAGTTAAGCTGAGTGGCAAAGTAAAGGGCACTTTGCTGCGTGGTACCATATGAGCCAAAGGCTGGCGTGGCTTGCCAGTTAGGTTTTGGATAGTCGTAATTTGCTGCGCTAAAGTCACCAATAACAGTGGCTTGTTGTTGCGCAGCAAAATAGGGCGTTGAGAAATCTTGCTGTTGATCATTGTATCCAAAAAGTACTTGGTGGTTTTGCCCAAACCAATTAAATTGGCCTGTTAACTCTATTTCATAGGTGCGTTGTATGCGTTTAGCGTCAATATAGTTTAACGAGCCAGGCACCATGCCGATATTTGTTTGTGAGTCAGGGTTACCAGTAGCCCAAAATACATCGTAATCTAAGTCGTTATTACCATAGATGTAGCTTGCACTTAGCTGCCAATTAGGATTGAAGTAGTGCTCAATCTTCATAAAGCTATTTAATGCTTGAGTTTTGGATGATGACCAACTTGGCGCGGTAGATGCCTCTCTGGCGTAGTTGGTGCGGCTGCCATCACTATAAAAAATAGGCAATCCGCCAGACATAGTGCCTTTTGGAGTGGTTGTTTGCGTATCAAGGGCGAAAGTAAATAGGGTATTATCGGTTAAATCTGCTTCAATAATGCCATATAAAGTACTGCGACTTTGCGAGAAACGATCTTGGTATGACTGTTGATCTTGGTAGGCGGCCACGGCACGACCACGCACACTTTCGCTGTCATTTAAGCTGCCGGATAGATCAATTACACCGCGATAATTTTGCCAAGAGCCCACTGATGCACTGAATTTCACTTGGTTTTGTACGGTTGGGCGCTTGCGTATTAAATTAATTGCCGCGGAGGGATTACCTGCACCAAGCATTAACCCTGTGGCACCGCGAACAATTTCAATTCGCTCATAAATCGCGGTATCTGTTAAGTTATCGCCGTAATTAAATCGGGTATCATAGGTTGTTGCTATGCCATCATATAAAATACTGGTAACGCTAATTCCCCGGGCTGAAATTGAATATTTACCGTTGTCGGCTTCTCGAGCGTTGATGCCTGTTACGCTGGTGATGGCTTCAATAGCGCTATTTAATTGTTGATCGGCCATAAATTCACTGGTGATCGCGATAACCGATTGCGGAGTTTGTAGGTGAGACAAATCTAGTCCCGTAGCTGAGCTCATTGAGCTGACCTTATAGCCGCTATTTTGCTCGCCAACAATGGTGAGTTTTTCAATGTCTGTTTTTGCTTCGGCATGTGCATTAGCCGAGAGTCCACACAAAAGAATACTAATAACGCTGCAATATGTAGCAGAAAGAGGCGTGTTTAAAGCTGGGTGCATCATCTGAGGAAATCCATTTAATGTTAAATAAGGTGAAATTAACTTTTCACAGAAAGAGTTGCTGCTTGATTATCAAACAGCAGCAGGGTAATGGATTTAGGTACGGAAGTAAATGCTTTTGATATTGATTTTCATTTGCATGCTTGGGGTGGGAATTCACCTTTCGATACTTTAACCTTGTTTCGAAAGGTGAGTAGTGGCTTTTATAAAAAGATAGCGCTAACTTGGAATAGTTTTTCAACGACATTAATATGTTTTTTATCGATCAAAAACATAATAACGTGGTCGCCCGAGTGAATAACCGTATCATCGTGAGCAATGAGTACATCATCGTTACGAACAATCGCGCCAATAGTGGTACCTGCTGGCAGCTTAATATCAGCAATTGCCCGACCCACTACTTTTGAGGTGTGTTCATCGCCATGGGCCACCGCTTCAATGGCTTCTGCTGCGCCTTTACGCAATGAATACACATTAACAATATCGCCACGGCGAACATGTGTTAACAAGGCTGAAATAGTCGCTTGTTGTGGTGAAATCGCAATATCAATTTCGCCACCTTGCACTAAATCAACATATGCACCGCGCTGAATAAGTACCATGGTTTTTTGCGCACCCATGCGTTTGGCCAGCATGGCAGACATGATATTTGCTTCATCATCATTGGTAACGGCAATGAATACATCAACTTGTTCAATATGCTCTTCTGATAGCAACTCTTGATCAGACGCATCACCACAAAACACTACTGTGTTATCAAGTACTTCTGATAATTGTTCGGCGCGTTCTTTATTACGTTCAAGTAATTTTACACTGTGGTTTCTCTCAAGGGAGCGAGCAAGCCCTGCACCGATGTTACCGCCACCTGCAATCATAATTTTTTTGTATGAACGTTCTAGTTTTTGTAGTTCGTTCATTACTGCGCGAATATGTTTGGTGGCCGCAAGGAAAAATACTTCATCATCTGCTTCAATGACTGTGGTACCTAGCGGCTTGATGGCTTTACCTTGGCGATAAATCGCAGCAACGCGGGTTTCAACGTTGGGTATGTGCTCTTTTAATGCAGATAGTGCATAACCTACCAGTAAGCCGCCGTAGTAGGCTTTAACGGCTACAAGCGAGAGCATACCATCACCGAATTCCAATACTTGTAATGCGCCGGGATAATCAATCAAACGACGAATATACTTAGTCACTAATTGCTCTGGTGCAATGTAGTGATCAACAGGTAAATCATCGTTTTGAAAGAGCTTTTCGCGGTACTTTAAGTATTGCTCTGAGCGAATTCGGGCAATTTTAGTTGGTGTATTAAAAATACTATAAGCGACTTGGCAAGCGACCATGTTCACTTCATCTGAACTGGTCACTGCGATGATCATATCGGCGTCTTCCGCACCGGCGCGGCGTAATACATCAGGGTGAGCACTGTGGCCTGTGACCCCCTGTAGATCGTATTTATCTTGTAACTCACGTAATCGGTTGCCATCAATATCTACAACTGTGATTTCGTTTTGTTCACCTACCAGGTTTTCAGCGAGTGTACCGCCTACTTGCCCTGCACCGAGTATGATTATTTTCATGGTTTACTAAAAGCTTCTTATGAGTGTGTTTTTACAAGCTTGGCATAATAAAATCCGTCACTCTCGCCTGGCAGCAACTGCAGCCCAGGGTTGCTTGGGGTATCGTTATCATGAAGCGGAATATGTTCTACATCGTTATTATTTGCTAAAAACTTAGCTACTTGCAGCTGGTTTTCTTGCGGTAATACTGAGCAGGTTGCATAAATTAGCGTGCCGCCTGGTTTTAATAAAGGCCAAATGCTATTTAAAATATCGCCTTGTAATGTCGCTAGATCATTAATATCAGACGCACGACGTAGCCATTTTATATCTGGATGACGACGAATTACACCCGTTGCCGAGCAGGGCACATCTAGTAATATACGGTCAAACTGACGCTCATCCCACCATTTATGTGGTTGTGACGCATCGGCACACTGTAAATCGGCACCTAAACCAATACGTACCAAGTTTTGCTTAACGCGTTCAAGGCGAGTGGCATCACTATCCAATGCCAGTACATCGGCATCTGCGAGCTCTAAAATATGACACGTTTTACCGCCAGGTGCTGCGCAGGCATCTAAAATATGCTCGTCGGCTTTTGGCTCTAAAAAGCGTGCTGCAAGTTGCGCTGCGGCATCTTGTACTGAACATGCGCCGCTGTCGAATTCTGGCAACGAGAATACATCACGTGGCTTATCTAATTTAATACCATCTGGAAAATCAGGGTTTAGTGTATGTTCAATGTCATTAGCCGTGAGCATTTCGCTATATTCAGCGGTGCTATATTGCGCCTGATTAACTCGCAACCACATGGGTGCTTGTTGCTGATTGGCTTCTAGCAGTGCTTGCCAAGAATCAGGATAAGCGTCTGTTACTTGTTTGATAAACCAGTTTGGGTGGTTGTATAAACACACTGGTATTTGCTTGGCTTGTTCTTCTAGCTCTGCTTGTTGGCGTTGAAAACTACGTAAAATAGCGTTGATCAAACCTTTTAAACCTAATGCACGCAATTGCTCTAAGGCATTAACGGTTTCGCTGATGGCAGCATGCGGTGGAACCCGCATATGTTGTAGTTGGTAAATACCAACATACAGCAAGAACTGGAAAATACGGCGCTTGCCTTTAAGCGGTTGCTCAACTAAGTGTTGGCAATAGTTATCTAAACTTGGTAAATAACGCAATACGCCATAGCAAATTTGTTGCAAAAGGGCTTTATCTTTAGGCGATAAACCTTGGCTTGCAAACGGTAGCTCTTGATTGAGTGACGCGCCTTTATCAACCACGTTATATAAAGTTTCGGCGGCCAGCGCCCTGACATTACTCATTGTGTTCGCCTATTAGTGTGCCAGGGGTTACCCAGTCTGCTCGACCATTTAAAAAGTCAGTAATGGCCATTGGCTTTTTGCCTTGTGGCTGTAGTTGAGTGATATTCAGTGCATTAGTCCCGCAGGCAATCACAATACCGTGTTTATCACTTTGTAGCACAGTACCGGCATTACCTTGTTGTTCAACAACATTGGCTTGATAGATTTTAACCGTGTTGTCGCCCATTTGTGTAAAGCACACTGGCCAAGGATTGAATGAGCGGATATTACGCTCTATTTGCGCCGCGTCCATCGACCAATCAATATTTGCTTCTTCTTTCGATAGTTTTTTAGCGTAATTGGCAAGTGCGTCATTTTGTACTTGCGGGGTAATTTCGCCATTGGCTAGTTTAGCAATGGTGTCGATTAATGCACCCGGGCCCAAATCGGCAAGCTTAGTGTATAAACTAGCGCTGGTCTCAGCGGCATCAATAGGGCAGCGGCTGATGTGTAACATATCGCCGGTATCTAAGCCTTCATCCATTTGCATGATAGTGACGCCGGTCTCTTCATCGCCCGCCCAAATTGCGCGTTGAATCGGTGCGGCGCCACGCCAGCGTGGTAAAATTGAGCCATGTACATTTAAACAACCAAGCCGTGGCGCATCTAAAATAGCTTTAGGCAGTAACAGGCCATAGGCGACCACAATCATGATGTCGGCATTTAAGCTGCTTAATTCGCTAAGTGCGTCGTCGCTTTTTAATGATGCGGGTTGGAAAACGGGTAAATCGTGCTGTAAAGCAAGTTCTTTTACTTCACTGGCTTTGAGTTTTTTACCGCGCCCAGCGGGACGATCTGGTTGGCTGTAAACACCAACTATTTGATGCTCTGAATCAATTAGAGCCTGTAAATGGCGGGCAGCAAAATCGGGCGTACCGGCAAAAATAATGCGTAATGGTTGTGTCACTGAAATTCCTAATTATTACTAAGGTATTATTGCGCTGCTAACTTAGCTTCTTTTTCAAGCTTTTTACGGATACGTTGGCGCTTTAGTGGCGATAAATAATCGATAAATAATGTGCCTTTTAAGTGATCTAATTCGTGTTGAATACAAATCGCTAATAACTCATCGGCATCTAAGCTGAACTCTTCGCCCTGTTCGTTCAGTGCGGTCACAGTGACGGTTTCTGCACGGTCAACTTTTGCATAAGAGTGAGGTACCGATAAACAGCCTTCTTCACTTACGGTGTTACCATCTTGTTTAGTGATAGTAGGATTGATCAGTACTAATGGCTCATTACGTTCTTCAGAGACATCAATAACCACAATTCGTTGATGAATATCGACTTGTGTGGCAGCTAACCCAATGCCGTTTTCATCATACATAGTTTCCAGCATGTCTTTAACAATTTGGCGAACTTGATCGTCAACTTGAGTGACTTCTTTTGCTATAGTACGTAAACGCTCATCTGGAAATCTTAAAACTTCTAACCTAGCCATAGTAACCTTTTTCACTTGTGCTTAATTTAGGGTATTGTATGCTCTTATTTTAGCCATTCGCGTTCACCTTTAACAGGTTTTGGTTGATAATAATGAAAAAACACCACAAGGAAGCTCAATGAAATACCCATTATTTGCGACAATGTTGGCATTAAGTGTAACTTTTCCATCGTTAGCTGATGTATTAACAATAAAAAAAGATGCGCCTAAACAATACGTTGTAAAAAAAGGCGATACATTATGGGATATTTCAGGAATTTATTTGCAAGAGCCGTGGCAATGGCCTGAACTTTGGCAAATGAACCCACAAATTAACAACCCGCACCTGATTTATCCGGGGGATGCGCTATCTTTGATCTATGATGAGCATGGCAATCCGCGTTTGGTGGTTAATTCTGGCTATAAAAAGCTTTCTCCACATGGTCGTATTACACCAAAAGGTAAAAATGCGATCCCTACGTTACCACTTGAATTATTGCGCCCTTACCTGACCTACGAGCAGGCAATTGATGCAAAAGAAATTGCAGAGAAACCGTATATTCTAGGTGCCAATGTTAATACTAAAATGAACACTGAAGGGCATATTGTTTACGTTAAAGGTGATTTAGAACTTCACGAGGCATACGCAATTTATCGTAAGGGCCAAGAGTTTATTGATCCAAAAACGAATGCAGTGCTCGCCAATAATACGCAGTTGGTGGCTGTGGGTCGCGTATTTAGAAAGGGTGACGTAGCTAATGGTGTGCCTGCTTCAGTTAAACTTGAACAGGTTAAGCAAGAAATTAAACCGGCCGATTTTTTAATGCCCGCAATGGATGGGCAGTTATTACCAGCCTATTTTAATATCCATCGTCCTGAGCAACGAGTAAACGGAACAATCATAGCATCAGTAAGTGGTTTGCGAGAATTCAGCACAATGGACATTGTAGTGCTAAACTTAGGGTCAGAGCAGGCAATTAAAGAAGGCCATATTTTAGATATTGAGCGTCAATCACCGACGGTTTTTGATGGTCGTAATGGTCCGCGTTATAAAGAAGATTCAAATAGCCTTGAAAAATTAGTGACAGATACCAACGAATTTTTTGGCGTTGAAGCAGATGAAGACACGCAAGTGTGGCATATGCCAAAAGAAAAGGTCGGTGAGTTAATGGTATTTAAAGTTTATAACAACGTTAGCTACGCTTTAATCGTAAAAAACCAGCACCCAATCCGAGTCGGTGATTTTGCAGTTATAAATTAATTCAGGTTTGAGTGCTCTAAGGAGGGAGCATGAAAGATTCATCAGGCAAGCTAAGCCATTCGCTTGCCTTTTATTTATGCAAAGGTTTAGGGGTGAAAACCCTACTCGCATTAGCGCAAAAGCAGCCACTTGATACTCTATTTAAGTTGTCTCATAAGCAACTTATAGAATGTGGTTTAAGTCCGCAGGTAGCCAGTAATTTACTCGCCACTGATTGGCGGCAGGTGGACTATTACCAAACGCTAATTAACCAATCACAGATAACCGCAATTGATTATTTTGATCCACTGTATCCGCCTTTACTGAAAGAAATTGCCGCCGCGCCCTTATTATTGTTCTGCCGTGGCAATGTGGAGTTACTACATAGCCCGCAAATTGCGATTGTTGGCAGTCGCAATGCGACGCCCATCGGGCTGGAAATTGCAGCTGAATTCGCTCATCAACTGACTCTAGCTGGGCTCACGGTTACTTCTGGAATGGCACTAGGTATAGATGGTGCCGCTCACAAGGGGGCGTTGGCAGGCAGTGGCAATACCATTGCTGTGTTAGGGACCGGTGTGGATGTTGATTATCCTAAACGGCATAAATTACTCACCGAGCAAGTTTGTGAGCGGGGGTTATTGGTGAGTGAGTTTTTGCCCGGCACGGCCGCAAATGCTAATAACTTTCCACGGCGCAACCGTATAATATCTGGTTTATCGCTTGGGGTATTAATTGTTGAGGCGCAAATCAAAAGTGGATCGCTGATCACTGTGCGCTATGCGTTGGAGCAAAATAAAGAAGTGTTTGCCGTACCTGGCTCAATAAAAAACCCACTCTCCGAAGCCAGTCACTTTTTAATTAAACAAGGAGCAAAGTTGGTGGAAAATGTCAGTGATATTCTCGATGAAGTGAGCTTTTTTTGTGAAAACAGTCTATATAATATAGAAGAGCTAACAGTTGATGAAGTTGACTGCCAAGTACTCAACAGTGTTGGTTATGAAGTGACAGCAGTCGATTTAATTGCTCAACGTAGTCAGTGGTCAATAGATAAAGTACAAGCTCGTTTGCTTGATCTTGAGCTAGAAGATCGGGTAGAACGTGTATTAGATGGCTATATTAGAATTCGATAAGCTTTAGTGTACTAGTTTGGAGGAAAGTAATATGTTCGATATCCTCATGTATTTGTTTGAAAACTATATTCACAGCGAAGCAGAAATCTTTGTTGAGCACAATGAACTGACTGACGAGTTATTACGGGCTGGCTTTAATAAGCCCGAAATATATAAAGCGCTTGATTGGCTTGAGCAGCTTGCTGACTTACAGCACAGTGATGAATTTCCTTACTTAAATGCCCATCCACAGCATGCAGTACGCATTTTTACTGATAGCGAATGCCAGATGCTCAGTACTGAGTGTCGCGGTTTTTTAATGTTTGTTGAGCAAGTTGGAGTGATCAATAGCGCCACCCGTGAGATGGTGATGGACCGTTTATCCGCGTTAGACAAGCCTTATATATCACTTGATGATCTTAAATGGGTCGTACTAATGGTATTGTTTAATGTGCCAGGATCGGAGCAGGCTTACGCGCAAATGGAAGAGCTTATTTTTGATGAGCCAGCAGAGGTGCTACATTAAGCCTCTGCTGCGCTTGTATCTTTAATTAGTTTGGGTATATTAGGCGAAAATTAGCCAGCTGCTTAGGAAACACATGAGTAAAATCGACCAATCGCTTTTCTCTGCAAACCAACATGCCTTAGAAAAAGAATACGAAGTCTGCCCGCAATGTGGATCAGAGCTTGTAATTCGTAATAGTAAGTCAGGTCCTTTCCTTGGTTGTGCAAGTTACCCTAAATGTGACTTTATTCGCTCGCTTGCCCAGCATGATAATCACCAAATTAAAGTGCTAGAGGATAGCCCATGCCCAGAGTGCGGCAATCCATTAGTGGTTAAAAGTGGTCGTTATGGCATGTTTATCGGCTGTACGGATTATCCCAATTGTCACTATATTGCGCATGATGAGCCCGAGCCTAATGAAGAAGTCCTGCCTGCTTGCCCTAAATGTAAAAAAGGCCAGTTGGTCGCGCGTAGTAATAAATTTGGTAAAACCTTTTATTCATGCAACAGCTACCCAAGTTGCAAATATACGTTGAACTTCAAACCCATTGCACATACTTGCCCAGCATGTCAGTGGCCGGTGATGATGCAAAAGCAAATGACCAATCGTGTTGTGTTACAATGCCCGCAGAAAAGTTGTTCGCATAAACTCACTGTCGATCAATAATTACCCGCTTATTATTAGTATTGGAGATTTTTTGTGACTGATTCAACCTCAGTTCCTGTGACTGCCGTTGCTGCGTTAGAGCAAGGTGGCGTTATTGTTTATCCTACAGAAGCCGTTTATGGTTTAGGTTGCGACCCTGATAATCAACACGCGGTCGAGCGCTTGTTGGCAATAAAACAGCGCCCAGTAGAAAAAGGCCTGATTTTAATTGCTGATAACTACGGGCAATTATTAAAGTACGTTGATGACGCAAAAATTCCCATGGATAAGCGTGCCGATATTTTTTCGCAGTGGCCTGGCGCTATAACCTGGGTGATGCCTGCAGCTAAAAACACGCCAAAATGGCTAACCGGCCAGTTTGATACAATTGCCGTACGAGTCACAAACCATCCAACGGTAAAGCAGTTATGCCAACAGTTTGGTAAACCGCTAGTATCTACCAGTGCGAATTTATCAGGGCAAGACACCGTGACCAGTATTACAATGGCGAAAACAGAGTTTGGCCAACAAGTGGCGTTTTATGTTGATGCAGCACTCGGTGGCAACACTCAGCCAAGCACCATTAAAGATGCCATGACAGGCAAAGTATTTAGAGGATAAACATGCACAGTAATTTACTAGAGCAAGTAAAAACCTACCTTATGGCCCTGCAAGATACAATTTGCCAAGGTTTAGAACAAGCCGACGGTCAAGCGCAATTTGTAGAAGACAATTGGCAACGTGCCGAGGGCGGTGGCGGTCGTACTCGAGTAATCCGTGATGGCAATGTAATAGAGCAAGGTGGAGTAAATTATTCTCATGTCTTTGGTGCCTCAATGCCAGCGTCGGCAACAGCGCATCGTCCTGAACTTGCCGGTCGTAGTTTTCATGCTTGCGGCGTATCTTTGGTGATCCATCCAAAAAACCCACATATTCCGACCAGCCATGCCAATGTACGCTTCTTCATTGCAGAAAAAGCAGGCGAAGAACCGATTTGGTGGTTTGGTGGTGGTTTTGACTTAACGCCATTTTATCCAGTGCTTGAAGATGTTCAACATTGGCATCAAGTCGCACATGAGCTATGCGCGCCGTTTGGCGACGAGGTTTACCCTAAATATAAAAAATGGTGTGACGAGTATTTTTACCTTAAACATCGCGATGAAACGCGCGGTGTCGGCGGTTTGTTCTTTGATGATTTGAATGAAGCCGGGTTTGAGCAAAGCTTTGCCTTTATGCAAGCAGTAGGTAATGGCTTTTTAGGTGCTTATTTACCTATTATTGAACGTAGAAAAGCAACCCCATTTACTGAGCAGCAACGAGACTTCCAACTTTATCGTCGTGGCCGTTATGTTGAGTTTAACTTAGTGTGGGATCGTGGCACTTTATTTGGCTTGCAAAGTGGCGGACGTACAGAATCAATATTAATGTCGATGCCGCCGCTAGCGCGTTGGGAATATAACTATACACCCGAAGAAGGCAGTGCTGAAAATAAGCTATACGCTGACTTTTTAAAACCAAGAGACTGGTTAGGGCTAGCATAGAAAGCAGTGTGCCAGTCAATATCTGCTTTATTGACTGGCAACTTTAAGTATTACATCAATTTAAAGCTTCTTACTTGCTCATCCAGTGAACGCGCTAGATTTAACAGCTCCTCACTTACTTTTTGGTTATCGTTAGCATCCACTAATGACCGCTCAGCGTTATCACTAATACCAATAACACTCCTATTTATTTCCTCTGCGGCTAAGTTTTGCTGTTCTGTTGCGTCGGCTATTTGAATATTAAGTTGATTTATTTCATTCATCTGCATAGAAATATCTTTTAAAGCTTGAGCAACATTTTTTACTTGTTGCGCTCTAGCATCAGCTTCCTCACACGATTCACCCATGGTTTTAACCGTTTGCGCTGCTTCGGATTGTAGCTTGTCGATTGTGCGACGAATTTCATCAGTGGATGCATGGGTACGAGTTGCCAACGTACGTACTTCATCAGCCACCACAGCAAAGCCCCGCCCAGCTTCACCTGCGCGTGCGGCTTCAATCGCAGCATTAAGAGCTAACAAATTGGTCTGTTCAGCAATACTGCTAATCACTTCGAGTACTTTTCCTACCTCAAGTGTTTGTACTTGTAGTTGACTTACTTGCGCTGCAGCTTGGCGAACATCGTCTGCCAATTGATTAATACTGAGTTCGGTTTGTTCAGCAACATGCATACTTTGTTGTGCCAGTTCATTACTGTTCTCTGATTTTTCAGAGGCAAAGTGGGTGGTGTTTTTTACTTCATTAGAGGAGCTCTCTAGTTCATTTATAGCTGCAGCTACGGAGTCTGTATTTTTCTTTTGCTCTAAAATAGCGCGCTCAGTAGCATCCGCTGAGGTATAAATTTTTTCTGCAGAGTGGATCAATACTTTTGATGAATGGGATACTTGAGCAATATTATCTTTAAAGGTGGCGATCATCTTATTAAAGCTGGTGGCGAGCCAACCCAGTTCATCTTCCGCGCTATCGTCAATTCGCAGGCTCAAATCTTTGTTGGTTGTAGCTAAATGCATAGCATGACCAAGCTTTTTAAGGCGGACAATAAAAATTTGTCTAAACATAATGCCCAGTAATACAAAGGCAATAATAAAAATAATAGAGAGTAATGCGGTATTTACTAGGGTGTTGTAAGTCACAGTGTTATCAATATCAGCTAATGAGTAACTAATTTTAACTACGCCGAGTACATCACCTTCTTGTACTTGATGACAGCCAAGGCAATTAGTGCCTTTATAATCGCTACTGGCAAACATCGGGCGTAGGTAAGTCATGCTGCGGCTGTTATTTTGCTGATCAATCAGCAATGTTTCCTTGCCTTTTAAGGCCTCGCGTTCGATATCGTTGCTGGGTGCTTGATTTTTATTGCCAGGCCCATAAAGTTTATTAACAAGTGGGGAGCGAATAATATGCGCATCTTCAATATTTGGGTGTTTGCGTAGCTTTTGGCTTAATAGCTCTCTATTTGCCATGGTGCCTGTGAGCATTAAAGTGTTAATAGAGTCAAAGTAGTTATCAGCAAGAAGCTTAATATTTTCTGCAACTGTGTCTTGCGCAAGCGTTCGTTGTTGGCTTGAGCTACTAAGAATACTGGCAATTAACACAATAATGCCTGTTAGGGCTAATAGGGCATAAATTTTATGTTGGATTGATTTCACACGCACGACGCTTTTTCTAAATATTTGATCACGTATTATCTATATTTAAAAAAAGGTCGTTTTGACTTAGCGCAAATAGCGTGCAGTTAAAGAGCCGTGCTAGGACTGATTGATCATATGACTGGCAAGTTGCGCCAAAGATTTACGTAACCCTTCTCGTAATAAGGGATTATCAATTTCCACATCTAACGCTTTATTCATGCAGTACATCCATTGATCACGTAAGTCCTGATCGATCGGAAATGGCATATGGCGTTTACGCAGCATAGGGTGACCATGTTTTTCAACAAACAAGTCTGGGCCGCCTAACCAGCCAGATAAAAACTCAAAAAACACTTGGCGAATACGATCCAATGGTTGAGGATGCATATCATATAACGGTTTGGCGTATTCATCGCTTGCCATTATGTCGTAGAATCTATTGGCTAGGGCGCGCGCGCCTTGTTCGCCACCCATAATTTGGTATGGGGTTTTTTCTGGTGTTGGTGCTTCTGGTTGTTTCGATTTTGAGAAAAGTCGTTTAATCATAAAGTTATCATCGTTAATAAGCAGTAATGTACGAGGTAGATTACTGCACAAAGAGGTTGCTCGAATATGGACAAATATGCGGTTTTTGGAAATCCCATCAAACACTCAAAATCACCCGCGATACATACGCAATTTGCAACCTCACTAGGTGAACAAATTGAATACAGCGCAATATTAGCACCGATTGATGACTTTAAAAAAGCGCTGACTGAGTTTTTTGCCAACGGCGGGAAAGGGGCTAATGTTACAGTGCCATTTAAAGAGCAAGCATTTGATCTCGTTGCTGAGCGCACCGAATTGGCAACCATTGCAGGGGCTGTGAATACAATAAAGTTATTAGACGATGGCCGTTTATTGGGTGATAACACCGATGGTATTGGCTTTGTGAATGATTTACTTGCAAATAACGTGACTATAAAAGATAAGCGAATTTTACTTATCGGTGCTGGTGGTGCTGCGCGTGGTGTTGTACTCCCTTTGTTGGCGCAACAACCCCTTGAAATAATTATAGTTAACCGCACAGCAGCAAAAGCAAAAGCATTAGCTCAGCTGTTTGCACAATATGGCGAAGTGACAGGTTTTGGATTTGATGATTTACCAGTAAGTGATTACTCACTAATTATTAATTCAACATCTAGCAGCATGCTCGGAGAGTTACCGGCATTAAAACAACAGCACTTAGATAGCTGTAATTACGTTTATGATATGTTTTACTCACAGCAAAACACACTGTTTATGCAATGGGCGCAGGATTATAAAGCGGATATTAAAGTATTAGATGGTAGCGGTATGCTAGTGGGCCAAGCAGCACAAGCCTATTTTGTATGGCGCAACAAAATGCCTGAAATTCTGCCCGTGGTTAAAGCATTAAAATCAGGAGAGCTGAAATGAACCAAGCGATTCAATTTATAGATCGCATGGAGTTTAATGCGCAAGCTCAGCTTTTAACCTTTTACGCGCAAGTGAACGGTTTAATGGTGGAATGCATTATTGATACGCAAAGCTTAGCTATTTCAGATATTGAATCAGCAAAGCAGCATTTTGACATGCTGCGCTTTGATTATGAAGAACTTGCCGAGCAACAAATCGAAGATGAAGCGTATAACTCGGCAGGACAAATCATTGTTTCAGTGCTGAGTTAATCCTCAGCTAAATATTCATCTTTAAGCTCAACATAATTAGTTGCTGATATTTTTAAAAAGCTAAGCTCTTGCTCTGTTAAGGGTCTAGCTTGTTTTACTGGGCTGCCAACGTATAAAAAACCAGATTCTAAACGTTTATTAGGTGGCACAAGAGAACCTCCACCGATGATCACATCATCTTCTACAATAGCGTTATCCATCACTATGGCACCCATACCTACTAATATACGGTTCCCTAAGCGACAACCATGTAGCATCACTTTATGCCCTACGGTTACATCGTCACCAATAATTAATGGATAGCCATCGGGATTACTTTTACTGGCACGAGTTAGATGCAATACGCTGCCATCCTGTATATTTGTACGCTCTCCAATTCGTATATAGTTAACATCACCACGGGCAGCAACTAGAGGCCATACACTACTGTTGTCTCCCAAAGTAATATTACCGACTAAAACGGCAGACTCATCAACATAGACTGATTGATTAAAGGTAGGAGTCATTCCTTTATAAGAGCGGATTGTCATTCGAGCACCTAAAAATATTGGAGTAAGTAATACGAGTGTACCAGCAGAGCCTATAAAATGGCCAGAGGGGAGCTGCTTTGTTCAGAAAATTATCGCTTTTGATGCCTTTAGCTCGTAAAACAGACGAACAGCACTTTATTTGAAGTTTTCTTCAAAAAACGCTTGCGTAAAATCCGCCGCGCCCTATAATGCGACCCCACTGAGACGGCAGAGCGCAACGCATAGCGGGGCATCAGCTACTTAGTAAGTCGAGTAAAACTTGAGTTTAGATTTTTTAGAAAGTTTAAATTTAAGTGTTGACAAAAAAATAGGAAAGCGTAATATGCGCAGCCCTAG
>NZ_DRGM01000006.1 GCF_011050055.1 Pseudoalteromonas prydzensis
ATAGTAAAAAACTCGCTTTTAAGCGCGCAGAGCGAGCGCTTTTGTATAAAAATTTAGGCTTTTATTCACTGTTACCCAGTGCATTAGTGTTTGGCTTTTGTTTTATTGCTGATATTAATACTTTGATAAGCCTTGGTGTTTTGGTCGTATTTTCTGGCTTGGTAACTTTATCGTATCAGCGTTATGGTTATTACATGCATGAGGATAATGGCCGATTTTACATGGTTGTACGCAAAGGTATGATTGGGGTTCATTACCGTGTTTTTGAGCTTTATAAAGCGCAAAGTGCACGCAGTATAAGTACCTACTTAATGAGAAAATCAGGCTTAAAAAGCCTGTATATACAACTTGCTTCAGGCTTTGCATTTATGCCCTACATAAAGCAGCAAGATGCTGACTTTATTATTGATTTTACAATCAAACAGATTGAGTCAGATACCCGCAGCTGGATGTAAACTCCCCTAATAAAACATGTGTAAATACACATTTGCACATGCTTTATTACACTTTCTTACTGCCCATGAAAGACATTTAATAATACCCTAGATGGTATTAAGGAATTCTTTTAGGGACGCTCATGAAAAAAACACTCATCGCATCAGCTTTATTACTAGCAGCACCAAGCTTTGCAGCCGATTGGCAAACTATTCATACTGAACATTTCAACATTCACTACAGTGTTGAGCATGCTGATTTTGCTAAATCAACTGCAGCAGAGCTTGAAATAGTTCGCACCAAAGTGTTTGAGCAGCAAAACCGAGCACTTGATAAAACAGTTGATGTAGTGGTGTTTGATCCCCTAAATGCAGCAAATGGCTTTGCGCTACCTACCTCAAGTAACCCTGTGATGGCACTTTTTACTACGCCACCACAATCTGACACAGTTATATCAAACAGCTCTGGCTGGCAGCAGTTACTTGTACTGCATGAATATATTCACTTAGTGCATTTAGCACAGCCTACACGCAATGACTGGCAGCAAAAAGTACGTGGCATATGGGATCTATACGACTTAACTTACAGTGATACACCGCGCTGGGTAGCCGAAGGTTATGCCACATTGATTGAGTCTAAAATGACGGGCCGTGGGCGTTTATTTGATAACTACTCAGAGTCAATACTGCGAGAATTTGCTCAGCAAGGTGCTTTGCCAACCTATGGGCAATTAAATGGCGAGCAGGGCTTTATGGGCGGCTCAATGGCTTACTTAATGGGTAGCCGCTTTTTAAATTGGCTAGAGCAAAACTATTCAGAGCAAACACTCGATAGTGTTTGGACGCGAATGCAAGGCGTAAAAACGCGTGATTTTGATGAGGCATTTAGCGGTGTGTTTGGGCAAAGTGCAGCCAAGCTATATCGCCGATTTATAGCTGAATATACCTATAAAGCAATGCAAATAGAGCAAGGGGAGCCGTTACTTAATAGTGAACTTTGGCTTGAGCTTAACTTATATGCAAGTAACCCAGCACTTTCAAAAGATGGTAGTAAAATTGCGATTGTTGAGCGAGATATAGAGAGTAATACCAAGCTTATAATTTATAGCACGGATGACAACATTAAAGCGCAAGAAGAGTTTACTAAAGCGCAAAAAGAGCTACTCGAAAACGATGCACAAGATATTCCAGATACAGCGCCCAGTGTGTTTAAGCGCGAACAAAAACAAGTGCTTAATCAAATTAACCGAGCAGGTATTGCAAATCCTCAATGGGTAAATAGCACAACGTTGTATTTCAATGCGTACAGCAATGAAGAGTCGGGTATTTATAACAAAGTGTCTGACATATTTAGCTATAACACTGACACTGGGAATATTACACAGCTTACAGAACTTGCTGGTATACGACGATTTAGCGTAACCAGTAACGGTGAAACCTTGTATGGCGAGCAAATAAGAGATGGTTACTCTGAATTAGTGAGGGTTGATCTTAATACGCAAACCATCACACCATTATTTACAAAAAGCCTTGAGACAACTTACGATTACCCAATTCTCAGTCCTGATGAAACTAAATTGGCTTATTTATCAACGTCATTAAATGAAAATTGGCAATTGTATATACAAGGCATAAACGGCGAGCAACAGCTATCAGTACCTATGCCAAACGGGTATCAATATTTAAGTCAGCCAAGCTTTAGCCATAATGGCGAGTCACTTTACTTTGTTGCAGGTTTAAATAGCGCCACCGATATTTATAACTACAACATAGAGAGTAAAACACTCACCAAGTTAACCCAAGGGCAAGAGGCCGTTGCCCACCCAATTGAAATGGCTGATGGCTCGTTACTCTATTTTTCGATAACCGCAGATGGGCCAAATGTAAAAACACTGCCAAAAGCTATAAAAAGCACTGTAGTTACTGAGTTTGCAGCTAACAAAAAAGCACCGCTGCTAATAGTAAACGACCATACACTTCCAAAAGCTAAAATATATAAGCACGAAACTACAGAGCAAACAAATTACAACGTGCTCGACCAGCACGCTACTTTCGCGATTGGCTCTCAGTATTATTCAGCTTCTACCAGTTTGTTAGATTTAAGCATTAAAAGTAGCGACTTATTAAAGCAGCTCGACTTACAGGCGGGGTATAGCACTGATTTACACGATGGGGCATTGCACGGTGGTTATGTGCAGGCAAAATATAATGCGCTTGATGTAAAACTGAAACTTGCACTGTTTGACTATGATTTAGATACATCGCGCCAGTATGAGCAAAGTCTAAGTGCAGACATGGATGCCCGTGGTGGTTTTGCCGCAATAAGTTACCCCGTTAAATTTGGGCAGTTAAGTTTAACGCCAGAGCTTGCCTACAATTACACTGATTATAGGCAAAGCCATAAAAATTGGACGCGTTTAGGCATTGCTCAAAATTGGCAATATGATCGTCAAGATTTTGCAATAGGGCAAAGTCTTTATGCCAGTTGGTACGATGGCAGTAGTAAGAGCAATAGTTGGCAAGGTTACGATTTAGCCGCCAAACTTTTTGGTAAAGCGTTTGGTATTCCTCTTTATGCAAACTTTGATCAAAAACAACGTGATGACAGGAGCCTTGCATTAGGTGGCTTTAGCTCAAATCTTATTAATCAGCAGCAAAATAGTGAATATGTACTTTCATCTGAGCTGCCTTTTTACAGTGCAACTGCAAAGCGCTATCAAGGCTACGGTGGCGGCTTTAGCTTTAAAGAAGGTATGCCGTGGCTTTATTATAAGCAACATCAACTCGACGACACCGTATACGCACAAAGCTACGGCTTAAAATACCAAGGTGATTTTAGTTTTGGAATGGGGCCTGCAGGCGTAAATGATTTAACATTTAATATGGGACTGTCGCGAGTAGAAGGCGACAGTTTTGAAGATGAAATGCGTGCTTGGCTGAGCTTTTATTATTCGTTATAAATATTAATTGGCTAAGTTACTTATCCATTTGCAAGGATAGTAACTTAGCTTGATATACATCGAGTTTTTGATTATCACGTTCTAGTTCAATTGCTTTCTCAAGTAAGGTTTGTGTTTGTTTAATATTACCTTGTTGATAGCGAACTTTTGCGAGTTCCAAGTATAGCTCAGCAATGTAAGGCGCTTTAGTAATCGCTTGCTCAAGGTGTGCTTTAGCCTGATGAGCGTGGCCAGCTTGTAAGTTGTTTTTAGCGATCACTAGTAATTCGTATGGGTCTTTTTCTTTATTAACTAATTGTGAGGTGAGCTCTTTAACAAGCTCTTTGTCGCCTAACTCTTCAGCTAAAAGCTGATAGTTGCTGATTAAATTAATATTTATTTCGTTATTACTAAGTGCTGTTTGATAGATGTTTTTAGCGCTTTGTAAATCACCAGCTCGACGATGTAAAATACCAGCTATGTTAAATAGTTCTGCATCATTTGGTGTAAATTTATTCGCTTGTAAAATAAGAGAGTAAGCAATATCAAGCTGTTTGTCTGCTAGTGCTGTGGCAGCTAAATTACTATAAAACTTAGAAACTAAATCGTTATAGTCTGCGCTGCTTGAATAAAAACTGCGATTGGTAGGGAAGTAATCAATTAAGGTACCCGCTCTGAAAAACTCAATAATATTATCATCTTTTTTCTCTACTTTTGGAGCATATACTTTTGTTCTAAAGTGATTAGCGACATAAACAACATTATTTTCTTTTGCGTATATGGGCTTACTTGTAACTTCTTGAAAGCTTGTTTCTAACCCAAGAGCTTGTGCGTAGCTTTGCGTTAAAATGGCTAAACTAATGCAATTACCTTGCGAACGCTTTAAGGTTTGAGCTGAAGTAAGTGTATCGCCATGGTATTTAAAGTTAGCTATCTGGCTTTCGAGGTAGTTGTAAATTATGCGGTCATCACGGATGTGGGATAGCTTTTGGTTTTCGGCGTAAGCTAAAAACATTTCTTTTTCAGCATCCGGTAACTCAAAAATACTGTGCTCAGAAGGTGTGTCGAGTTCATTAAACAAAGAATGGTTTAATAGTTGTTCAAGTCCTACTTGTTGTTCTACTTGCTGAACCTTGGTTGTGTTACATCCAATTAAAAATAAAAAGGTAATACTAATAACTATTTTGATAAATATCATAACCCACTCCTTTGTTAATTTTTACATTACAATGTGGTGGGTTTTTAATCAAGCCCTTGCTGTGCTGCGTTTATTAAAACGGTTTTTTTGTGAATGTTTTTTACGTCTACGGCGAGTAAACCATAAGTAAAAACCAGTACCTGCTAGCCACACTGGGCTCAAACCAATTACGCACCACAGTATTTTACTTATTAGCCCTGCAAAGTAGCCAAAATGAAGCTTTCTAAAACTATCAATTACTTGCCAGCCAATGCCTACTTCGCGAATATCCCAGTTAGTTAAATGTTCGCCTGTTTGCTTGTCGTAACTAACTGTATTAGCGTATTCGCTTGTAAGCGGGTTGCTTGTGTCTACTTCGCCAAATAAAGTAATATTTTCGTCAGGCTCTAGTGGCATAACTAAAAACGTACCGTTAAAAGTGGGGATTTGTTTTTTACTGTCATCAAGTATGTGTTGAAAAGAAATATCGCTGCTGTGTAAGTTTTTGGTTAGTACAAAGTGCTCTTCTTCAGCGTGTTCAATAACTTCGTGATACCACACCGCCCAGTTAAAGTAGCCACCTGTGAT
>NZ_DRGM01000007.1 GCF_011050055.1 Pseudoalteromonas prydzensis
AGTCTCGTGGGCTCGGAGATGTGTATAAGAGACAGCACGCTACCTTGAGGGGGTAGTGCTTTCGGGCGTGGGGGTTCAAGTCCCCCCAACCGCACCATCTTAGAAAAGCCAGTAACAGCGATGTTACTGGCTTTTTGCTTTTTGTTGTATGTCGTGAGCAGAGATTTTCACCTCGGTTAGCTCCTCCTGTTTATTAAAATTAGTATCTCTTCAAGTATAGCGCTGTAGCGCACAGACGAAAAACTAGGGTTAGTCCAAGTTATCAATAACTATTACGTTCTTTGATATATGGATTTATCCATTGGAGGTCTGAGTGACTGCAACGTGCACCTCACCGGTTGTAAGCAACCATTTATTAAACTATTTACCTAGACTCGAATACCAATGGTTTGTTGAACATTGCACGCCAGTAGCACTGTTGTTCGGCGAAACACTGAATATTGCTGAGGAAACGATAAAATATGTTTATTTTCCAGTAACGGGCTTTATTTCATTACTTATCGAGGTTGTCGAAAAACAGCCTGTTGCGATGGGGTTAATTGGTAATGAGGGCATGTTAGGTGCCACGCTTGCGCTTGAAAACTCAAACGCTGCTATGAAGTCGATTGTCCAAAGCTCAGGGCGTGCGCTGCGCATGGACGCCGCAATATTTAATCACCGGTTAGAAAGCAATCCGCTGGTTAGAAAATTAATACTCAATTATCTCTACGTGGTGATGCAACAACTCGCGCAAGCGGGCGCATGCAATAACGCTCATGAAGTGAAGCAACGCCTCGCTCGATGGCTATTAATGACACAAGATCGTACTCATTCAGAGCATCTGCAGTTAACACATCAGTTGTTAGCGAACATGCTGGGCGTACGGCGCAGCGCAGTGACGATTGCGGCAGGTTATTTACAACAGCAGGGAATTATAAGTTATAACCGCGGACAGATTAAGATCTTGTCCAGAGCTGGCCTCGAGCAATCATCCTGTCAATGTTATTTTGCAGCGGTGAATAGTTACCAACAAACATTAGCCATTTATAAATAGCAGATAATGCTCTGCGCTATATCGCAACAGATAATGACTATGTGCGCTGTCGTACCGAATCATAAAAACTTTCCAGTTACATTATCCTGAATCGAACGCAAAAAGTATGGCTCTGGAAATTAAGCTGTTCACAAGCATGAGCTCATTTTAAAAATAGTACTCTCAATTAGCGATCGCTAATCAGCAGAGAATTAGGGACAACTATGTCAAATATTATTTCTGCATTTTTTTGCTCTCAATTTGCAAAACCACCGTGGAATAGTGTTCAGCCTGTTCGCGAAGAACTGTTTGGAGTTGAGCGATTAGTGCAGCATGCAATCAGTTTGGCTAAAGCACAAGCAGTGTCAAAATCAACTGCCAGAGTTGTGTCATTACAGGTTCGTCTCAAACAAAATGCATCAGTATTGTTGGCAGCCTATCATGCTAACGCCAAAGCATTGGCTACAGGGCATAGCGTTGTACCGGCGGCTGAATGGCTACTGGATAATTATCATTTAATTGAGCAACAAATTCGTGAAGTCAGAGATGATCTGCCGGATGGCTTTTATCGCCAATTACCAAAGCTAGCCAGTGGCCCTTTTGCGGGATATCCACGAGTTTTTGGTTTAGCGTGGGCGTATGTTGCTCACACGGATAGCCATTTTGACGAGCAGAGCCTTTGTAAGTTTATTAAAGCCTATCAAACCATCAATATTCTCACTATCGGCGAACTATGGGCCGTCGCGATTACCTTACGTATAGTGTTAATTGAAAATTTACGCCGACTTGTTGACCAAATTTCTGTTGGTCGCAGCGACCGTGATGATGCGGATCAGCTCACTGACCGTCTGATGATGTCAGGCAGCGCTGATACCGTTTTATTAGCTGAGATGCAAGCGCGTTCATCAGCCCCTTTATCGGAAGTTTTTGCAGCACAACTTGCGAAACGATTACGGGATCAAGATCCACATATCACTCCTGCGCTGAAATGGTTAGAACAAAAACTAAATGAACAAGGTCTTTGCGTTGATGATGTAGTTCAACATTCGCAGCAACGCGAAGGTGCGTCCAATGTGACTGTTCGTAATATCATAACCAGTATGCGGTTGATCACCGATATGGACTGGACTGATCTTTTTGAAAAGGTCAGTCTCGTTGATGAAAAATTGCGTTGTGCAAGTGCGTTTGGTGACATGGATGCGGTTACTCGTAATCTATATCGCAATGCCATTGAACAACTAGCGCGAGGCTCAAAACTTTCTGAAGTTAAGGTGGCTAAGCTGGCACTGCAGGCGGGCAGAGATGCAAAGAAAAATACCGACAACCAGCAAGAAGCCGAGCGCCTTGGCGATCCTGGTTATTACTTAATAGACAAGGGCAGAGCACAGTTTGAACAATCACTAAAATTTCGGCCTAATTTAAGGCTTTGGCTGAGCCGATTGCATATCAAAATCGGCTTAGTAGGTTATGCCGCATCAATTGTACTCTTGGCACTTGGGTTAGTGATTGGGTCTATTTCTTTATTTGGTTTTCGCCAATTGCCGCTCGATTTATTTTTAGTATTAATAATTATCGGGTTTTTACCCGCCACCGAAATTTCAACCGCTATTATTAATCGTTCGGTCACTTGGCGGCTGAGAAACGGCACGTTACCTGGGCTTGAATTTAAAACCGGTGTGCCAACGTCATTACGTACTTTGGTCGCGGTGCCAACATTATTGACTAATTCAAGCGATCTTTGTCAACAAGTAGAGCGTTTACAAGTGCACTATTTAGGTGGGGTCGATGGCGATTTAATATTTGCATTATTAGTTGATGGTTTAGATGCCGATCAACAAGTGCTAGCAAGCGATAATCAAATGCTGACAATAGTGGCAGCACAAATAGACCATCTAAATCATCTTTACCCATCTGGTCCTGCGGGTAAGCGGTTTTTACTATTGTATCGGGGGAGGCAATTTAACCCCAGTGAAAATAAATGGATGGGGTGGGAGCGTAAACGTGGCAAATTACATGAATTGAACCGTTTGCTGCGAGGAGCCACTGATACTAGTTTTATCCCCTTGACTGGCAGAACATTAGAGGTCCCAGAGAATGTTCGCTATGTGATCACCCTTGATGCAGATACGCGGTTACCGCGTGATACTACCTTACGGCTTATTAGCCGGATGGGGCACCCACTTAACCGTCCTCGCTTTAATGTTAAGACACAGCGGATTGAAGCCGGTTATGGCATTATTCAACCTCGTGTCACGCCTTCATTGCCTATTGGTGCAGAGGGGTCTTTTTATCAGCGCGTTATTTCCAGTCCGGGCGGGATGGATCCTTACGCTGCGGCAAATTCAGATGTTTATCAAGATCTGTTTGGCGAAGGCTCTTATACCGGAAAAGGCATTTACGACATTGATGCATTTGAAGCAGCCCTTGCAGGGCGAGTAACAGAAAATGTCATGCTAAGCCATGATTTATTTGAAGGTATATTTGCGCGTGCGGCGCTGGTGTCGGATGTTGAGGTTGTTGAAGAGTTTCCAGCTCGTTACGATGTATTAGAAAAACGGCAACACCGCTGGACTCGAGGAGACTGGCAGCTATTACCTTGGATATTCGGTAAATTTTCTGGCGCAGATGCCGTGTCCTGGGTTGGTCGATGGAAATTATTGGACAACCTAAGACGCTCTTTAATTGCACCCATCACCTTTTTGGCATTGCTGTTATGTTGGCTATTGCCATTACCATTAGCAGCAATAAGTACGGTTTTATTATTAGCGACCATCGCCATTCCAGTATTTACTCCCTGTTTATTTTCACTTATTCCACCAAGGCCTAGTGTCGAATTTCGTCATCATATTCGCATGTGGTTTGGGGATTTGCGTCTGGCATCGGCGCAAGTGTTTTTTAAAGTGGTATTTTTACCTGATCAAAGTTGGCGAGCCATGGATGCCATCGGGCGAACATTGATTCGCTTATTTGTCACTCGTAGTCATCTCTTAGAATGGACCAGCTCGGCACAATCCAATGGTGATCCGCGGCTGAATATCCTCGGCTTTTATAAAACAATGTACCAAGGCACACTCGTTAGCCAGCTAATATGCTTTGCGATACAGATCAATATGCCAGCGACTTGGCCGCTCGTGTTGCCATTTTTATTACTGTGGCTAACAGCTCCTCTATCCGCTTATTACAGTAGCCGTCCTATTGCGACAGGCAACCTGGATAACGTAGCACCATATGCTGATGTGCTTCGATTGACCGCTCGCCGAACATGGCGTTATTTTGAAACCTTTGTGACTGATGAAGACAATATGTTGCCGCCAGACAATTTTCAACAACAGCCAGAACCGGTGATCGCGCATCGTACCTCACCCACTAATATTGGACTGTATTTATTGTCAGCCGTTGCTGCGCGAGATTTTGGTTGGATAGGTCTGCACGCTGTGATTAATCGTTTAGAAGCAACCTTTGCCACCCTTGATAAGTTAGCTAAGTGCAAAGGGCATTTTTATAATTGGTACGCCACCCAAAACTTAGCAACGTTAAATCCAGCGTACGTTTCATCAGTGGACAGTGGTAACTTTGCCGGTCACTTGATCACCTTGGCGAATGCTTTGGATGAATGGCAACAGATGCCAGCTGCTCATCATTGCAACACGGGGATGCAAGATAACCTCAGCTTGCTGAGTGAGGCCATTACAACGAATACTTTAATTGACTCACAAGATACTCAGCTACTGAATGCTACTGTGGCTGAAATAACCACGCTGATTGATACTGCGGCTACGATAGAGCATATCACCCCTAGCATAATTAAATTAGTTAACCGCGCCATAGAGCTACCAGTATTTGAGCTAACTACGGATGCGACCTGTGATGAAATTAGGTTTTGGCTTGAAGCTATAGCGACCTTGGCTGGCGAGCAATTACAAGATCATCAATTGAACATTTGTTCGCCTCAAGCAGATGTTAACTTAATACATCAATTGAAAAAGTTAGCAAAAACAGCGCGAGAGATGGCTAACGGGATGAACTTTGCTTTTTTAATTAATCAAGAAAGAAAGTTGCTATCGATTGGTTATTCGCAGTCTGACAATAGTCTTGATGCTAACTGTTATGATTTACTGGCATCCGAAGCGAGGTTGGCCAGCTTGTTTGCTATTGCCAAAGGCGATGTGGCGACTAAACATTGGTTTCATTTAGGGCGCACCGCAACGCCGTTAGGTAAAGGTTCAGCACTGATCTCTTGGTCAGGCTCGATGTTTGAATACCTTATGCCATCTTTGATCATGCGCGCGCCAGTAGGGAGTTTACTTGAACAAACCAACCGTTTAGTGGTTGCACGCCAACAAAGTTACGCTAAGCAACTGGGGATCCCTTGGGGGATCTCTGAGTCAGGTTTTAATGCCCGAGACATTGAATTTACCTATCAATATTCTAACTTTGGCGTGCCAGGTTTGGGCTTAAAGCGAGGGCTGTCAGAAAACCGGGTAATTGCCCCCTATGCGACAGGCCTGGCAAGTATGATTGATCCCGCTGCTGCTGTAGAAAACTATCAACGGTTACGTAGTATTGGAGCATGCGGGCGTTATGGTTTCTTTGAAGCGTTAGACTTTACTCCTTCACGTGTGCAGTCGGGCAGCAACGTTGCCATTGTTCGCAGTTTTATGGCGCATCATCAGGGCATGACCATTGTCGCTATTTTAAATTGTTTACGCGATGGTTTAATGCGTTCGCGTTTTCATCGAGAGCCATGTATCCAAGCCTGTGAGTTACTATTGCAAGAAAGAATGCCCAGAGATGTTGCAATAGGGCATCCTCGCGCTGAAGAAGTCAGGGAATCTGCCAGTGTGAATGCCAGTGAAGCGAATACAGTTAGGCACATAAAGGTTGCAATGGATGTTGAGCCGACCACGCATCTATTATCAAACGGACGCTATACCGTCATGTTAACGGCAACTGGCACAGGTTATAGCCGCTGGGGGAATTTTGCGATTACGCGATGGCATAGCGATCCGAGCTGTGACAACAGTGGTTCATTTATTCTGCTGCGTGATGTTGAAACCGCTAAGTCTTGGTCAAGTACTGCGCAACCCTTTACGAGCTCTGGTGGTGAGTTTACGCCATGTGTTTTTAGCGAAGATCACGCAAGGTTTATGAAAATAGACGGAAACTTAACCACCACAATGGATGTGTTAGTGTCGGGGGAAGATGATGGTGAAGTGAGAAAAATAGCAATAAGCAATCAAGGTCATTTCAGTCATGAAATAGAGCTTACGTCATTTGCAGAATTAGTACTTGCAACAGCAGCGAATGATAATGCCCATCCCGCCTTTGCGAAGATGTTTGTGCAGACCGAGTTTAATCAAGAATATAAAGCGATTATCGCGACGCGGCGCAAACGCTCTGCCGATGACGCTGATATTTGGCTTGGCCATTTTGCAATTATAGAGGGGGAGATAACGGCAGAGCCACAATATGAAACCAGCCGTGCTGAATTTATCGGGCGGGGTAATAACTTAGTCAATGCACAAGCCATGACTCTAACCTCATGCTCCTCGAGTAAGAAGCTATCAAATACGGTGGGGTGTGTACTGGATCCCATATTGTCCTTACGATATCGTATTAAAGTGCCTGCGCAAGGAGCCGTGAACATCGCATTTTGGACTGTGGTGGCGTCGTCCAAAGAAAAACTAATAGCAATGATAGACAGGCACCACGATGCGAATGCTTATGATAGAGCAAAAACGCTGGCCTGGACCCAAGCGCAAGTACAGCTTCGTCACTTAGGTAGCGAATATACCGAGGTGGCAGATTTTCAACGTTTAGCCGCGCCAATTTTATATGCAGATCCGCGCTTTAAAGCGTCATCAGCGGATATCATCAAAGGCATTAAGTGTCAGTCTGAACTGTGGGCACAGTCAATTTCTGGTGATCTCCCCATCGTGTTGTTATTAATTGATGATATTGAAGATATCGCAAAGGTTAAGCAGCTTTTACGGGCCCATGAATACTGGCGAATGAAATGCTTAGCGGTCGATCTGGTGATCATCAATGAACACCCATCGGGTTACATGCAAGACTTACATAATGCAATTGAGACGGCTGTGCGAAGTAGCCAATCTCGGCCATCTTTTAATCATGATTATTTGGCAGAGCAGAGCATTGGAGCCGTGCATGTATTTCGTGCTGACATGATAAACAGCGGGACTCGCGATATGCTGCATGCTATTGCCCGAGTGGTTTTAGTCGCCCGCCATGGCTTTATTAATAAGCAGTTTTTTTTGCGTACGGCAAAAACGCGCAAGCATGCGTTAACTAGCATGCTAAATCAGCAACCACGGACGTTAAACACGAATACACCATTGCCAAAAGCGCACTTACCAGAGCTGGAATTTTTTAACGGTTTAGGCGGTTTTGCTGATAATGGGCGTGAATATGTCATCCGTTTGCACAATGGTGAATGCACCCCTGCACCTTGGCTCAATGTTATTGCTAACCCGCGTTTTGGTTTTCATGTTTCGGCTGAAGGCAGTGGCTATACGTGGTCAGAAAACAGCCGAGAAAACCAACTGACCACCTGGTCAAATGATGCCGTGTCAGACCCCATTGGTGAGATTGCTTATGTATGTGATAAAGACAGCGGCGAAATTTATACTGCAACGGCTCAGCCTTTACAGGACAAGGGCAGTTATATAATACATCACGGTTTTGGCTTCAGTCGGTTTAAGCATCAGGTTAGCGGACTATCATTAGATTTATTGCATTATGTGCCACTGGACGATGCAATTAAAATCTCTCGATTAACCATACACAATGAGTCAGGTCGAAAACGTCGGCTGTCAGTAACGGCTTATGTGGAATGGGTCCTTGGCACATCGCGAAGTACCGCTGACTGTTTTATTACCAGCTCGTTGGATACAAACAGCAATACAATTTTATTGCATAATCGGTGGGGAATGGCATTTCCAGAACGAGTTGCTTTTGTTGATATGGCAGGTGCACAAACTGCGTGGACAACCGATAGAAGCGAATTTCTTGGCCGCAATGGCAGCAAGGCTGCGCCAAGGGCTTTAAGTCAGCAGGTATCTTTATCTGGCACTGTTGGGGCAGGTTATGATCATTGCAGCGCTTTACAAACAAATATTGAGCTTGCTGATGGTGAAAGCCGTGAAGTTATCATGTTTATTGGCCAAGGCGACTGTGAGCAACATGCCTTAGAATTGGTTAGCAATTACCGACAAAGAGATCTGGATGAGGTGTTTGCCGGTGTACAAAACCATTGGCAAACCCTATTAAATAAAGTGCAGGTAAAAACCCCGGATCGCGCCATGGATATTATGCTCAACGGCTGGCTGATGTATCAAACTATAGCGTGTCGAATATGGGCGAGATCTTCTTTTTATCAAGCCAGTGGTGCTTACGGATTTCGTGATCAACTGCAAGATGGTATGGCCATCACCCTAAGTCAGCCAGCAATAACCAGAGCACATATTTTACGTGCCGCGGGTAGGCAGTTTGTTGAAGGTGATGTGCAACATTGGTGGTTACCGCATTCCGGACAAGGGGTACGAACTCATATCTCAGATGATCGCGTTTGGTTAGCACTGGCAACCGCAAACTATATAAAAGTAACGGCTGATAAAGCGATATTAACGCAACCTATTCCATTTTTAGAGGGCAAGCCGCTTGGCAAAGAGCAGCATGATGCCTACTTTAAACCGAACGTTAGCGAAGAGGCTGCCAGTCTATTTGAACATTGTGCTCGCGCACTGGATCAATGTATTCAGTTAACGGGTGAGCATGGCCTGCCATTGATGGGAACCGGCGACTGGAACGATGGCATGAACCTAGTAGGAGCGGCTGGCAAGGGCGAGAGTGTATGGCTTGGCTGGTTGTTGATACGTGCTATAGACTTATTTGCCGGTTATGCGCTCGAACAAGAAAATGAGGCGGATCGACTACGAGGCAAGCATTGGCAAGAACATGCTGAAAAAGTGCGTATTTGTATTGATGAACAAGCATGGGATGGACAATGGTATCGTCGAGCAACATTTGATGATGGTACTTGGCTTGGTTCAAAAAGTAATGATGAATGTCAAATCGACTCTATTGCTCAATCTTGGGCGGTATTAGCAAATGGTACAGATCAACACAAAGTCATTACAGCCATGTCTGCCGTTGAAACTCATCTTATCAAGCAGCAAGAACGGTTGGCCTTGTTATTTACCCCGCCTTTTGATCAAACCACTCATAATCCTGGATATATTAAAGGTTACCCGCCCGGTTTAAGAGAGAATGGTGGTCAATACAGTCATGCTGCTATGTGGTTTATTTTAGCATTAGCTAAACAGGGGGAAGGGAAAAAAGCCGTGGATTTATTTGCCATGGTTAATCCGATTAATCACGCCAGTGATGGTGAAAAAGTACAACGCTATAAAGTTGAACCTTATGCCGTAGCCGCTGATATCTATTCAATTTCACCTTATGTTGGCAGAGGTGGCTGGACTTGGTATACCGGTGCTGCTGGTTGGATGTATCAGGCGGGGTTAGAAGGTATTTTAGGTATTCGTCGTGAGGGTAAAAATTTAATTATTCAACCCTGTATACCTGAGCATTGGCCTGAATTTAGCGTTGCAATAAAAATCGCGAATAGCCACTTTGATATAACAGTAAATAATCAAGTGCCGCTTGCGAATAATCTATTGCATGCAGAGCTTAATGGCACTTTATTAGCTAACCAAGGCTCATTGGTGAGTGTGGAGCTCAAAGACGGCTATCATCGTTTGACGATATCGGCGAGCGTCAAGTAAAAAAACATTTTTATTGATATTATGTTGCTGTGCAGCGTAAATAATAAAGTAATGCATCAGAAAAAATCACGAGGGCATGATGGCTAGCAAACTTTTAAACAAGCTTAATCCATTGAAATAATAGTACAAATTCTAATGTGAAAATTAGAAAACCATAAATAACAGCAGACAATGAGCAAAATTCAATAATTTGTCTTGGCAAAGCACTGAATAGCGCGCAAGATGTATATTCACTTTTCGCTAACATAACGGCATAACGATTTCGTTATATTTATTGAAGTTAGGCGCTAAAAATGACGTGCAAATCATTTTCCACACATATCAGTTATGTAGGCAACTAAGCCGTTAACATAATGGCCGGTAGACTAATTAATATACTTTATAATCTATATTAATCAGGTTTTCGGGTGAGTTCACGACACATAAAATTATCTGCAAATTATAATCGTTAATCTAGATCAATAAAGATAAAGAGATGATAGAACATAATAACGTGGTAGCAATCATGCAATGCCTACTGCATTGAGTGTTTACTGCTTAAAGAGCGTCTATAATAAAGTGCTCAAGGAATAATATGAATAGTCCAAACGCTAACAAGTTATTAAACTTCTTCCCTTTAGCAGCTAAAAATAAAATATTTCCTCAACTTAAACTCGTCATGTTGCCTTTGGGTAAGGTGATATATGAGTCTGGACAAAATCTTACTTGCGTGTATTTTCCGATAGACTGTATTGTTTCACTGCTTTATGTCACTGAAAATGGCTCATCAGCTGAAATATCGGTTGTCGGAAATGAAGGATTAGTGGGAATTGCTGTTTTTATGGGCGGGGAAAGTACGCCTAAAAGGGCGGTTGTGCAAAGTGCGGGGTACGCGTATTGCTTATCTGCGCCCATATTACGTAGCGAGTTTAATAATGATGCCACAATTCGCATGTTGCTATTACGGTACATCCAAGCATTAATTGCGCAAATGGCACAAACTGCGGTTTGCAATCGCCACCACTCTATTGATCAACAACTGTGCCGGTGGTTATTACTCTCTCTCGATCGGCTGAGAACCAATAACTTAACGATGACTCAAGAGTTGATTGCAAATATGTTAGGCGTGAGAAGAGAAGGCGTCACTGAAGCTGCCGGTAAACTACAAAAGTTAGGCGTGATCACTTATAAACGTGGCCATATAACGGTGACAGACAGGCGAAAACTTGAGGCGCTGTGTTGTGAATGTTACGCAGTGGTTAAAAAGGAAACGGACCGATTAGGAGGAATTCCAAGCATGGTATAATTTTTAATATACATGTTTAGTACCTATTAACTGCACTTGATACAAATTTCAGCATGTAAAGTGCTCTAGCGTACAGATAGTTAAATGAGCTCACCTTAAACTCATCTTGTTAGCCTTTTACAATCACGTAATAGGCAAGATGGTAGAGGTCATTATGAAAATTGCAAATACTCAGAAACAGTCTGTAACACAAATGCCAAATGAACAAGAAGCCGCTGCTGTAGAGACCATTTACAGCGGGCAAAAACCACAATTTCAACAATCCGCTAATAAGCCAAAAAAGACATTAGCAGAGCACCGTAAACACCCAGACGCCAGCGATCTATAAACGGCATTACCGCAGCAAGTACACTAACCGTCGACTCTAACGCTTACGTTTTTACACCGAGTTATTAAGAGATTAAGACAACTATAATGCAGAGGTAACTATGAAAAAATTAGCGCATACTCTCAAGCCGAGTGATAAAAAGTCAGCTAAAGCTAAAGCTAGAGCCGCTAAAAAAAATTTACCAGATATCATTTACCTAGGTCAGCAAATACTAAAAAGCTAAAAGCCATCGCTTAATAAATAGCGACGGTTTGAATTCTAGCTGCCATTTTTAATCATATTCGCCAACCACTAATTTACGCGGTAATAAAGCGAGCATGCTGTTCACTTTACTACCGTTATGTTCAAGGAGTCACAATGTCAGCTGCGAATATGCAGATCCTTACTATTAATGCGGGTTCATCGAGTATCAAATTTGCTGTATTTACTCCCGCGGGTTTAGCAACGCCATTGTTAAGTGGCAAAATTGAGCGTATTGGTATGGCAGGGACTTTATTAACCTTTGTTGATAAGCAGCATAATCTGGATGGCCGCTTTCAACCTGATTGTGGTGATCATCAAGGTGCCGCCGAGTTTTTAATCAATTGGTTGCAACAACACATTGGTTTTGAAAAAATAACGGCCGTCGGCCATCGATTGGTTCATGGCTGGCAACATGCAAAGCCGGAGCTTATTACGCCTGCACTATTGGCTGATCTACGGCATATTATTCCTTATGCGCCAGAGCATTTACCGAACGAAATCTTGCTGATTAACACTCTGCAGCAACAATTTCCTAAACTACCGCAGGTCGCTTGCTTTGATACCGCCTTTCACCATTCATTACCACCAGTAGCAAAGTTGCTGCCAATTCCGCGTCGGTTTGATGCATTAGGTATTCAGCGTTATGGCTTTCATGGTATCTCCTATACATATTTAATGATCGCATTGGCTGATCGCTACCAAAACACCCCATTGCCGCAGCGAATTATTCTCGCCCATTTAGGCAATGGTGCGAGTATGGCTGCAGTACTTGATGGTCGTTGCATTGACACCAGTATGGGATTTACACCTTGTGGTGGGTTAGTCATGGGATCACGTTGTGGCGATTTAGATCCTGGGGTTATTCACTACATTAAGCAGCATGAAAATATCAATAGTCAACAATGCAATCATCTCCTTAATCATCAATCAGGTCTGTTAGGGGTATCTGAAATTAGTGCAGATATGCGAGATTTATTACCACTTGAAAATACCGATCAACGTGCCGCACAGGCAATCGAACTATTTTGTTATCAGGCTAAAAAATGGCTCGGGGCTTATAGCGCCTCTTTGCATGGACTAGATGCCTTGGTATTTAGTGGGGGGATTGGTGAAAATGCGGCAAGTGTACGAGCAAAAATTTGTGCTGGCATGCAGTATCTTGGTATTGAACTCGAGCAAACCCGTAATAATAACCACGAAGATATAATTTCCATTGCTGGTGGGGCGGTAACAGTCCATGTTATTCATAGCGATGAAGAACAAATGATTGCCAAGATGGTGTGTGAGTTACTTATGCCGCGTGAGACTCAGTCATTGTGAGCTGCAAATTTTACCGCGCTGTAAGCTTAAGTATCTATAACCTCAAGTAAAGCTAACTTTTCGCTAAGTTTGCTATCGAACAGAACATCTGATTATTTACCGTAAAATCATGTAAAGAATGTCGAACTTTATGCTACTAGGAATAAATTTATGTTGCACAGTGCAGATGATTTGAAAGCATGTAAGATCCAATCAAGCGATGGCGATTTAGGCAAAATCAATGATTTATATTTTGATGATGAAGATTGGGCGATTCGTTATCTTGTGGTTACCACCCATAATTGGTTTTTCAAACGCGAAGTGCTAGTTTCGCCCATAGCGGTAAATACGCCTGATTGGCTCAATAAAAAGATGCCGGTGAATTTGAGCCAAAAGCAACTCGATCATAGTCCTGACATTAGCGCCCATAAGCCGGTTTCAAGACAACAAGAAATAAAATATTTTAGCTACTACAGTTACCCTGTTTATTGGGGCGGCACCGGTATATGGGGCAATGGTCTTTATCCTGTCGCGGGGATGCTAGAAAACGACACGACTAATCAACAACCCAATACCATTGAAGCCACACAAGATACAAACTCTCAACACAATGATCCGCATTTACGCAGTTGGCAAAAGGTTAAAGGATCCGTCGTTAATGGCTCTGACGGTGAAATAGGGCATATACGAGGTTTATTAATTGATGAGCACACCTTTGCCATACGTTATGTCATTGTGCGAGCCAACGATTGGTGGATAGGTCATGATATTTTAGTGGCTCCGCATTGGTTTAATGATCTGAAATGGGCTGAGTCATCCGTCAAAGTGAATCACACTCGTGCAGAAATTCAAGGCGCTCCCGCTTATGATCCATTGGTTGAAATGGATCGTGATTGGGAAATTGCTATGCACGCGCATTATGCAAGGGAAGGCTATTGGAGCAAGGGATCCGACTTAGCAGTAAAACAAAGCACAAGCTCACCATAACCATGAAGCGGATTAAAAAAACCATCAAAGGGCAAGCTGCAAAAGAGCAGCTAGTCGCTTCATTACTTGATCCTACATTTGATTTATCGCGAACTAATTCAGTCAATAAACAGAACCATCAAATTGAGCCAGGAGAATTACCCGGCATTGAGCATATTGCCGATGCGCTGGAGCCGCCCATCCCCGGCGCTGTACCAATTACTTGTACGGATTACTCACCAACGCGGATCGAAACCAATGAAATTACTAACCTTGATGAGTTTCTGAGCAAGCCGATGCCCAAGTGGGTTAAAGTCAGGTGGTTTAATGTCAGCACAATCCATCCGTATATTATTAGTTTGTTTCAACAACATTTTGCCTTTCATACATTGATTGCAGAAGATGTTTTGCACATTCCGCAACGGCCCCGCATAGAGTTTTTTGATGATCATTTATTTGTGGTTTTGCGCATGCTCAAGCCTTCCAAACATAACTCTGACGATACGTTAATAAACTCGGTGCCAGATATCGAGCAAGTAAGTATATTTGTGTATGACAAAGTACTCATTTCTTTTCAGGAAGCCCCAGACGATGTTTGGCAACCGATCCGTGATCACCTGCAGAACGAAAACCGTCGCATTCGAAAAAATGGTAGCGGATATTTGCTCTATACCTTGCTCGATGCTGTTGTTGATTATTGTTTTCCCGTACTAGAAAAGTACGGCGATATCCTCGAAGATCTTGAGCTTTTGACCTTAGAAAGCCCATCGCCACCGGTGCTGCATCGTATTTATTGCATCAAACGAGAGCTGATATTGCTGCGGCGTATTATTTGGCCACTGCGGGAAGTTGTTGACCACTTATACCGTGAAGAGGGCGGCAGAATTGATGAGACCACACGGCCATATTTACGCGATGTTTATGAACACACCATTCAAATTGTTGAAATTGTTGAATCGTATCGAGAGATCGCAAGTGGTTTAACCGACCTGTATATGTCAGCTATCTCTAATCGGATGAATGAGATCATGAAAATGTTGACTATTATGGCGTCGGTATTTATCCCATTAACATTTATTGCCGGAGTTTATGGTATGAATTTTCAATTTATGCCGGAGTTGACCTGGCGTTGGGGTTACCCACTTATTTGGGCTGTTTTTATTATGATCACTATCGGATTACTCATATTTTTTAGGCGCAAAGGTTGGCTCGG
Source organism: Pseudoalteromonas prydzensis (assembly GCF_011050055.1). Taxonomy (GTDB): domain Bacteria; phylum Pseudomonadota; class Gammaproteobacteria; order Enterobacterales; family Alteromonadaceae; genus Pseudoalteromonas; species Pseudoalteromonas prydzensis_A. The sequence goes on from NZ_DRGM01000007.1 coordinate 15,151, forward strand.
CAATAGCTAATCTTAGCCGTATTCAAGCTTGTTTTAATAGAGTCTAAATGCCTATTAGTTATCTTTAAATTGTTGTAACTGCAGTTTAAATCCATCTATTTAGGGAAAGTGCTAAGGCTACGACGAGAGCAAAAAATCTGGTCTATTCTTGGAACGCTTTTAAGCCTTAAATTATTGCAGCAAAGATTAATGGTGATGAGTACGCTATCGCACAGAGCCTGAAGTTATCTCGTTTTACAATGGTATAGAAGGCGGCAGCAACACTGTTGTCTTATTGTGATTATTCAATAGGAGAATACAAATGGATCATGGCTATTGGAACGATTGGTATATTGGTTGGGGTTGGTTTTTATGGATCGGTATATGGTTTTTGTTAATTTCGAGTTTTAGTCATTGGGGTTACAGTTATCGCACACATCGTCGTTATGTTGCGAACACTGATAAAACGGCGATCGACATTCTTAATGAACGGTATGCGCGTGGTGATATAGAGCAACAAGAATTTGTCAAAATGAAGGAAGAAATCAATAAAAGTTAGTCTTTTAATTGCATAATTTTAAGACTCCTTATGTCTTTATGAGCGTCGCACAAACGCTCTTTGGAGCAGCAAAGATGCAAGCCAAGGATAAGAGTAGAACACTGACATCTGAACAATTATATCTGATAGATGCTTATTGGCGAGCGACTAATTATTTGTCGGTTGGTCAAATTTATTTGTCCAACAACCCTTTGTTAAAACGTCCTTTAGAACTCAGTGATATAAAAGTTATGTTACTTGGACACTGGGGGACAACGCCAGGTCAGAACTTTATTTATGTGCATTTGAATCGGGTGATCAAACAACACGATTTAAATATGATTTATGTTTCAGGCCCTGGCCACGGCGGACCTGCAGTGTTGGCGAATACCTACCTTGAAGGTAGCTACAGTGAAATCTACCCAGACATCAGTCAAGATGAAGCAGGATTACAAAAGCTGTTTTTACAGTTCTCTTTTCCAGGGGGGATCCCTAGCCATGCGTCACCAGAATGCCCTGGCTCGATCCACGAAGGTGGCGAGTTGGGTTACTCCCTAAGTCATGCTTTTGGGGCGGCGTTTGATAACCCCGATTTAATCGTTGCTTGTGTGGTTGGTGATGGTGAAGCTGAAACGGGGCCGCTTGCAACTGCTTGGCATAGTAATAAGTTTCTCAGCCCAGCCACTGACGGCGCTGTATTACCAATACTGCATCTCAATGGTTATAAAATTGCTAATCCAACGATCCTTGCCCGTATTCCCAAAGATGAATTAACGCAGTTAATGCGTGGTTATGGTTGGACGCCTATTTTTGTGGAGGGTGATGAGCCAACTCTGATGCACCAAGCGATGGCGGCAGCCCTTGATGAAGCCGTGCAGCTTATTAAAAAATTCCAACAAAATGCGCGTGAAAAGGGTGACTTAAATCGTCCGGCGTGGCCGATGATCATACTTAATTCGCCAAAGGGCTGGACCGGCCCTAAAGAAGTCGATGGATATAAAATTGAAGGAACCTTCCGCGCCCATCAAGTGCCTATTTCAGCACCGGTGAATCATCCCAGGCACTTAGCGTTATTAAGTGACTGGTTAAGTAGTTATCGACCACAAGAACTGTTTGATCAACGTGGTTGTTTGTTACCAGAGATAGCCGCGTTGGCGCCAACAGGCGAACGCCGGATGGGGGCAAATCCTCATGCTAATGGCGGTTTATTACTACAAGATTTAAAAATGCCCGATTACCGAGATTACGCCTGCGAGGTGACAACGCCTGGTGTACGCGGTGTGGGTGATACCCGAGTGCTTGCGCCATTTCTGCGGGATGTCACTAAGTTAAATGATAAAGCGCAAAATTTTCGGGTGTTTGGTCCCGATGAAACTATTTCCAACGGTTTGGCTGCCTTGTTTGAAACCACCCGTCGGCAATGGAATGTGACCACTAATGCCAATGATGAATATTTAGCAGCGAGCGGCCGAGTGGTCGAAATGCTCAGTGAACACCAATGTGAAGGCTGGCTTGAGGGCTACTTGCTGACTGGCCGTCACGGCTTGTTTAACTGTTACGAAGCGTTTATTCATATTATTGATTCTATGTTTAACCAACATGCAAAATGGTTAAAAGTATCATTGGCATTGTCGTGGCGGCCTAAAATTGCCTCGCTTAATTATTTATTGGCATCTCATGTTTGGCGTCAGGATCATAATGGTTTTACTCATCAAGATCCGGGTTTTATCGATGTTGTCGTCAATAAAAAAGCGGAGATTGTTCGCGTTTACTTACCGCCCGATGCAAATTGTTTATTGTCGGTGATGGATCATTGTTTACGCAGCCGTCATTACGTCAATGTGGTGATTGCCGGCAAACACCCAGCTCCGCAATGGTTAACAATGGAAGAGGCTGAAAAACATTGCGCACAAGGAATTGGTATTTGGCATTGGGCTGGCAATCTTAGTCACGACGCCATTGAACAAACGCCTGATGTGGTTATGGCTTGTTGTGGTGACGTGCCTACACTCGAAACATTGGCGGCAGTATCAATTTTGCGTGAATATTTGCCAATGCTTAAAGTGAGGGTGGTTAATGTGGTTGATTTGATGCGTTTACAGCCAGAAACCGAACATCCGCATGGATTGAATTGCCAAGATTTTGATGCGTTGTTTACCACCGACAAGCCAGTAATATTTGCTTTTCATGCTTACCCATCACTTATCCATCAACTCACTTATCGTCGCACTAATCATCACAATATCCATGTTCGCGGCTATAAGGAAGAAGGCACAATTACCACCGCCTTTGATATGACGGTATTAAATGAAATTGACCGTTTTCACTTAGTTATTGATGCACTCGAACGATTACCGCAAACCGGTGCGAAAGGCATCGAGCTTAAGCAGTTATTACATGAAAAGTTAATTGCACATAAAAAATATATCAACAAAAATGGCCTCGATATGCCAGAAATTCGTGATTGGCGCTGGACTTCATCAGTATGACCACATCTTTCCTGCAACCTGCTGATAATAAGATAAATGTTGGCAATATAATAGCAATACGCGGCAGTGTAATTGACGTCTGTTTTGCGACAAAGTTGCCGCGTATTCACTCAATATTGACCGTAGATCTGAGTGATATCGCGTTAGGTGATACAGAGCAAGTCGTTATTGAAGTGTTAGAGCAACGCAATGCCAAGCAGGTACGGTGTATTGCTTTAACACCAACGCAAGGGCTTGCCCGCGGAATGCCAGTTAAAGACAGTGGTAACCCGTTGTTAGCACCGGTTGGCAGCGGTATTTTATCGCGGATGTTTGATGTGTTTGGTAAACCGATAGACCGCCAAGGCAGTTTGACAGATATTAAATGGCGCTCGGTACATCGAGCACCACCAACACTTAGTGAGCGCTCTACACAGTCGCAAATTTTCACAACCGGTATCAAAGTAATCGATGTACTCGTGCCGCTCGAAAAAGGCGGCAAAGCAGGGTTGTTTGGCGGTGCTGGGGTCGGTAAAACAGTTTTGCTCACTGAAATGATCCATAACATGGTAGGCAAGCATAAAGGGGTGAGCATTTTTTGCGGTATAGGTGAGCGTTGTCGAGAAGGTGAAGAGCTTTATCGGGAAATGAAAGCGGCAGGTGTATTGCCGAATATGGTGATGGTGTTTGGTCAAATGAATGAACCACCAGGGAGCCGGTTTCGGGTTGGTCAAGCGGCGTTAACCATGGCTGAGTATTTTCGCGATGATGAACACCGTGATGTATTGCTATTAATTGATAATATTTTTCGGTTTATTCAGGCGGGCTCTGAAGTCTCTGGTTTGATGGCTCAAATGCCGTCACGACTCGGTTATCAACCGACCATGGGCACCGAATTGGCCAGCCTAGAAGAGCGTATTGCGAATACCAAGAATGGGGCTATTACCTCTATTCAAGCTGTGTATGTGCCTGCTGATGATTTTACCGATCCGGCTGCGGTACATACGTTTTCGCACTTATCTGCGTCTATTGTATTGTCGCGACAACGTGCCAGTGAAGGACTATTTCCCGCTATTGATCCCTTACAGTCAAACTCTAAAATGGCCAGTCCAGGTATTGTTGGTGAACGCCATTATCAACTGGCGCAAAAAGTGCGCAGTACTTTGGCTCAGTATGCTGAGCTTAAAGATATTATTGCGATGCTTGGCTTAGAGCAACTGTCGCCGGAAGATCGTTCCGTCGTTGGGCGTGCGCGTCGGCTGGAGCGTTTTCTTACTCAGCCATTTTTTACCACCGAACAGTTTACCAATCATAAAGGCAAACTTGTTAGTCTTGATGAGTCGTTAGATGGCTGCGAGCGTATTCTTAACGATGAATTTAAAGATTACCCTGAAAGCGCGCTTTATATGATAGGCAATATCGATGAAGCAAAACGAAAGAGCACAGCAAATAAACAGGCATCAACTACCACTGACACCGCAGGTACAGTGAAAAATGCCGCCAAAGCGGGTGGAGCAGACAATGAACATGCACCTTAAACTGCTTTTACCCTCACAGATCTTTATTGATAAAACCGATATCAGCAACATTATTGTCGAAACGAGCAGTGGGTCGTACGGCTTATTACCGCATCGGCTTGACTGTGTGGCGGTGCTTACGCCGGGCATTCTGACTTTCTCAACCATCGCCGAGGGCGAAATCTTCGTAGCCGTCGATGAAGGTGTGTTGGTGAAAACAGGACTCGATGTTTTGGTGTCTGTGCGTAATGCCCTAGTTGATAGCGATTTAACTAAGTTACGCGCCGCTGTAGAGCAAGACTTTCTCGCAATCAATGAGCAAGCCCTGCAAGTGCGTGCAGTAATGGCAAAGTTAGAAAGCGGTTTTCTGCATAAGTTTGTTAGCTTTAAACAACAGTAAAGCGCCCTCAGCAAGGCAAATAATATGAATGAGCGTAAGTTGAAAACAGCTACTAAGGCAAAACCGACATTAGCGACAAAAGTCGGTATTAAAGCCACGCGCAAGTTAAAAGCGCGCAGTCATTCGCAGCAACGAGTGTGGTTTGGCTTAGGAATGATGGGGTTAATTGGCTGGTCCGTCGCGATACCTACCTTAGTGGGAGCAAGTATCGGAGTCTATGTTGATGGTCATTATCCGAGTGAAAGATCTTGGACACTCGCCTTGTTAGTCGCAGGTTTGGCACTTGGTTGTTTTAATGCATGGCATTGGATAGAGAAAGAAGATCTGGCAATAGGTGAAGAGCACAAAGTCACCGCAGAGAAGGAACATAATGATGAGTGATACAGTGAACTTAATGCTGATCTGGTGCTTAGGTTTAGCACTGGGTGGGTTTTTTTTCGTAGGTCTTTGGTGGACGGTACAAAAAAGTATCCGTTCGGCGCATCCGGCGTGGTGGTTATTAAGCAGTTTGCTGGTGCGTATGACAGTCACTATCGCAGGCTTTTACTTAGTTATAAGCCATGAAATGGCGAATGCATCATTGCTACGTTTATTGATCTGTTTGTTTGGATTTATTTGCGCACGATTTATCACAGCCCGCGTGATTGCGAAAATGACAGCTAGATTGGATACACCCGTACAGCAAGCAGCCGCTATTGAGCAGCTTAATCCACATGAAGGATCGCAACATGCACCTTAGTCCCGATGTAGTGATTTATTGGCAGCTTGGCTTTGTGAAAATTAATGCAACCATTGCTTTTACATGGGCACTGATGCTGCTGTTGACCCTTGGCGCTATGCTGATCACTCGCAATATATCAACTAACTTGCAACGTTCGCGCTGGCAAAATTTTTTAGAAATTATAGTCACCGGGATTGCAACGCAAATAGAAGAAGTTGGTTTGCAACAGGCGAAAAAATATCTCTATTTTCTTGGTAGCTTATTTTTATTTTTGGTGAGTGCTAGTATCTTCACTATTGTTCCGGGCTATCAGCCGCCTACAGCGTCACTATCAACGACAGCGGCACTGGCACTTAGTGTATTTATCGCGGTGCCAATGTTTGGCATTGCACAGCAGGGCGTTGTTAACTATCTCAAATCTTATATGGCGCCGACCATGATTATGTTGCCATTTAATATCATTAGTGAATTGTCACGCACATTGGCGTTGGCCGTGCGCTTGTTTGGCAACATGATGAGTGGTGCGATGATTATTGCTATTTTGTTGACCATCACCCCGTTTATTTTCCCTATCGTGATGACGGCATTAGGGCTACTAACTGGCATAGTGCAAGCCTATATTTTTACTATTCTTGCAGCTGTCTATATTGCGGCCGCAACACAAACTCGCCAACCGGATAACAGATCAGACAGCAAGTGAATGCGACAATAATGAACATCAATTAATCTTAACATTACATTTTTGCTTACTTTAACAATGAAAGAGTTTGGAGAACCCATGGACAGTATGACAATGATTGCAATCGCCTCGATAATTATTTCGGGGATCACTACCAGTATTGGGTGTATCGGTCCGGCTCTTGGCGAAGGACGTGCAGTCGCTGCTGCACTGAGTGCCTTGGCTCAACAGCCTGATGCTTCAACGACCATCACGCGCACCTTATTTGTTGGTTTGGCGATGGTTGAATCCACAGCGATTTATTGTTTTGTGGTATCGATGATCTTACTTTTTGCAAACCCGTTTTGGAATTATGCCATCGCGCAAGCCACAGGGTTGTAAGCCATGTTAATTGACTGGTTCACTGTAGCAGCACAGGCTGTTAACTTTTTGATCTTGGTATGGTTGTTAAAACGTTATCTTTACCAACCTATTTTGCATGCTATTGACGCCCGTGAGCAACGCATTGCCGATGAGCTCGATAATGCTGCGGCTAAACAGCAACAGGCCAGCGCTGAGCGAGCTATATTTGAAGATAAAAATAACCAATTTGCTCAACAGCGTGACACGTTATTACAGCAAGCAAAAGATGATGCGGATGCAACACGACAGCAGTTACTGGATAAGGCACAACACGACGTTGCTGCATTACATGATAAACATCAACAAATAATGGCCGCGGAGGCGGAAAATCTGACCAATATGCTGAGGCGCAAAACCAGCGATGAAGTATTTGCTATCACCCGCAAAACCTTACATGACCTTGCAAGCGCAAGTTTAGAGCAGCAAGTCACAGAGGTATTTATAGCGCAATTAAGTGAGTTGCAGCCAGCGGCAAAAACGACGCTAGTAAACGCACTCAAAGCCAGCAAAAAACCGCCATTATTAACGAGTACATTTGAGTTGCCAGATACCGAGCGCGCTGCTATTGATAAAGCGATTAAAGCAACATTTGGCGCCGACATTGATTTAGAGTTTGCCACCTCAGCAGAGCTTATCAGTGGTATCGAATTGAGTACCAATGGCCAAAAATTAGGCTGGAATATTGCTGACTACCTGCAGTCGCTTGAACAAGACGTTGTGGCGCTGCTAAAACAAAATGGCAAAGCGGTGGTTCAGGACCCAGCCGATAACAAAACTAAGCACAATAGTGATAATAAACTAGATGATGAGCTGCCTGAGCAAGGGCAAGATAAAGGCAAAGTACGTACTAGCCAACCCATCACTAACATTGAAAACCACCATGAGTGATGTAACTAATACAACTAATAGCAGCCAATCTTCGGCTTTAATTCGCCAAGCAACAACAGCCTCTCATAGCGAAACACTCGATACTATTTTCGACAATTCATTCGCCCTAATAGCAAAAGCTCGTAAGGCATTTTCGCCCGAAATGAAATCGTATGAGGTGGGTATAATCACCAATATTGCAACCGGTATCGCCAAAGTATCAGGATTACCCAGTGCCGGTTTTGAAGAGATGCTGATCTTTGCTGGCAATGTGCGCGGTATCGTGTTCAATGTCGATATCGATGAGTTAGGCGTGGTATTACTGGGTGATTACGCACATTTACAAGCCGGTGATGAGGTTCGACGCAGCGGTCACGTTATGGATATCGCTGTGGGTAATGAGTTATTGGGGCGCGTTATTAATCCTCTTGGCCAGGTGTTAGATGATGGATTGCCGATACATGCCACGCAGCATTTACCAATCGAACGCACGGCAACGGCGATAATGGATCGCGCTGCGGTAACTGTGCCGTTACAAACGGGACTGATTGTTATTGATGCCTTGATCCCAATAGGACGAGGACAACGGGAGCTTATTCTCGGTGATCGACAGACCGGAAAAACCGCGATTGCCATCGACACTATTCTCAATCAACACGATAAAAATGTGCTCTGTGTTTATTGCGCGATAGGGCAACGGGCTTCGAGTGTGGCAAAGGCCGTGGCGACATTACGTGAACAAGGGGCAATGGCTTATACTGTGGTTGTGGTTACCGAAGGCAATGAACCAGCGGGCTTACAGTACATTGCCCCGTATGCAGCGATGAGTATCGCGGAATATTATATGCAACAGGGACAAGATGTACTGATTGTTTTTGATGATTTAACCAAACATGCGCGCGCATACCGTGAACTGTCGTTGCTGCTTCGTCGTCCACCTGGGCGTGAAGCATTTCCTGGCGACATTTTTTATATTCACTCACGTTTACTTGAGCGCGCCACCCAATTAAATAAAGCACTTGGCGGTGGCTCACTTACTGCACTGCCTATCATTGAAACAGAAGCACAAAATATCTCAGCTTACATACCCACCAACTTAATTTCGATCACCGATGGGCAAATATATTTATCCCCATCGTTATTTGAATTGGGTGTTTTACCCGCTGTTGATGTTGGTAAATCTGTTTCGCGTGTTGGCGGCAAAGCTCAACTAGCAGCGTTTCGGGCTGTAGCGGGTGACCTAAAATTGACTTATGCACAATTTGAAGAGCTAGAAACATTTGCTCGCTTTGGTGCGCGTTTAGATCAAGATACCGCAAAATCAATTGAGCATGGTCGCCGTATTCGCGCCAGTTTACGCCAGCCAGAATCATCTCCGCTTGCAGTTGCTGAACAAATCATATTATTACTTGCTTTGACTTCGGGCCTATTTGATACCATTGCATTAGCAAAAATGACCGCAGCAAAAAATGCGTTACGAGGTATTATCAATCGTTTGCCTGCTGAATTATCAACGCGATTAGCAATCTCAGGATCATTAAATGATGAGGATCACAAACATATCATTGCCCTATCAAAACAAGCGCTGACGAGAATTGATGATAGTAACTCGCCACTGCAGGCTCTGAACAACCATGAGTAATACCGCTGCTAATTTGCGTCATAAAATCGACAGTGCCAGCGATTTAAAAGGCGTGGTGCGGACGATGAAGGCGCTTGCCGCATCGAGTATTAGTCAATACGAGAAATCGGTCAGCTCATTAAGCGATTACTATCGAACGGTAGAATTAGGATTAAGCGCTACGATACAGGCTGTTGATGTTAATTTAGCTGCCGTGGGCGCACTCTCGAACACAGATAAACAGGACGATAATATAGTCAGTGTTATTGTGTTTGGCTCCGATCAAGGTCTAGTTGGGCAGTTTAATGAGGATATTGCTGACTTTGCAATTAAAGCACTGGCCGATTTAGGCGCGCAATCTCAGACCACACAACTGCAAGTGTGGGCGGTGGGTGAGCGAGTCTACTCACGACTCGCCGATGCCGGTTTATCTATGGAAAAAAGTTTTCCGGTGCCCACTAGCATAAATGAGATCACCGCGTTGGTTGGGCAAATTCAAATTGATAGCGAAACACACCTTGCTAATGCAAGCGCTGCCCGTGTTTATGTATTTTATAACCAGATGCAATCGGGCGGCCAGTATCAGCCAATATCACAACGATTATTGCCACTTGATCAAAAATGGCAACGAGAGCTAGCGCAAATCCCTTGGCCGACAAAACGATTACCCGAAATTTTAGGCTGTAATGATATGACATTACGGGCATTGATCCGCGAATATATATTTATTTCGCTTTATCGCGCCTGTGCCGAGTCGTTGGCCAGTGAAAATGCCAGCCGGCTTGCGGCGATGCAGCGTGCAGAAAAAAACATAGCAGAGCTATTAGACAACCTTGGCAAAGAATTTCATGAGCTAAGACAAAGCGCTATTGATGCAGAGTTAAGCGATGTATTGGCAGGTTATGAATTACTTAACTTGAATGCTGATTAAATCAGCCGAACTGCTTTAATTATACTGCGAATGTAGGCTGCCTTAAGGGCAGCCTAATTAGATAAAATAGCTGTTTGAAGTGCAGGACTTAGTTATTACTTTCTTTCTCACGCTCTTCACGTGCAGCTTGTAATTCGTCAACGAGCTGTTGCGCTTTTTGCTTGGTTTTCTCTGTTAATTCACCAGCGGCTTCTTTACTTTCAATCCAGGCATCAAGGGCAACTTCTTTGCCATCGTCGTACATATCAAGACCCAATTTTTTACTTTCTTGCAGCAGTTCATCAAGTGATTCACCTTTAAACTCATTGGTGGTTTCTTTTACTTCATTCCATGCATCACCTAATGCTTGTTGAGCTTCAGCTTTGGCTTCTGCTGCATCTTCTTTTACTTCTTTGGCATCTTCACAGCCTGTTAGCGCTACACAGCCTAATAAAACTAAACTTGCTAATTTGTTCATATTTGTTCCCTTGTATAATAATTATGTCCCAAGGAATATTTCCTCTGGTACAGTATTGATGACAATCTCAAAACAAGCAATATACAGGCTGGAAAATGAACATACCTCGAACAGCACGACTTAATTTTAAATTAATGGATGAAAATGACAGTGCGCTACTGTTTGAACTCGATAGCGATCCACAGGTGATGGAGCACCTTACTCGTGGCAAGACGACAACCATGAACACCATTAAAGATGTATTTATTCCACGCATGCAAGCTTACCGCAATCCACAACAGGGCTGGGGGCTTTGGCAAGTTAACCTTAACGAAAGCGATACTTTTATCGGCTGGATCCTCATTCGACCTATGGGCTTTTTTACAGAGCAAGCTGATTATAGCGATATCGAAATAGGCTGGCGCTTTAAACGCACAAGTTGGGGTAAAGGTTACGCCAGTGAAGCCGCGCAAGCCATAGCCGATGTGATCACCGCTAATGCTGATATCAAGGCGCTCAGCGCCACTGCACTAAAAGACAATAACGGCTCGATTAAAGTGATGAAAAGGCTGGGTATGCAGTTTGTTGAACACTATACCCATAGCGACGAGTTTGGCGAGTTACCAGCTGTGTTATATCGTAAATTTGTCTAAACAAGCGCAGAGTCGTTTGACCGATGTTCACAGAGCGTGTATTAATGGGTGTAATAAAATAATTAAAAAATAAAATAAACAAGGAATTAAATATGTTTGCAGGTGTTAAACACTTACTGATTTTTAGTGTCATTGTTATGCAATTACACATAACGGTACTGGCAGCCAGTGGTAAAACAGCCCAAGCCGCTGTGGCTATGCCCGATAGTTACAGTAGCGACGTAGCAAGAGCCATTTTGGAGCAGGGTGGTAACGCGGTTGATGCAGCCATTGCGGCACAATTTGTATTAGCAGTTACCTTGCCTGAAGCGGGGAACATTGGCGGTGGTGGCTTTATGCTGATCCAAAAAGACGGGCAAGGTGATTTTATTGATTACCGTGAAACCGCACCAGCTGCCGCGCATCGCGATATGTACTTGGATGACAAAGGCAATGTGGTTGCCAATAAATCGGTATACGGCATTCACGCCAGTGGTGTACCCGGTAGTGTGGCTGGCATGTGGCTTGCTCATCAAAAACACGGCACACTTGATTGGAAAACTCTTGTTGAGCCTGCAGTAAAGTTAGCCGAGCAGGGTTTTATTGTTCATCCTAAATTAGCCAGCAGTATTGAGCGCTACATTGCCCGCATGGCTAAAAAAGACGTAACAATTAACTTTGCTGATTATTTTGCCAGCGCTAAAGCGAAGCAAAACTTTAAGCAACCTGAGCTTGCAGCTACGTTAAAACGTATTCGTGAGCAAGGTAAGGCAGGGTTTTATGAAGGCGAAACTGCCAAGATCATTGCTGACTTTATGGCTGAACATGGCGGCATCATCACGCAAGCTGATTTAAAAGCCTATCAAGCAAAATCACGTACTCCCATGAAAGCAGCTTGGAACGGTTACCAAGTACTTACATCACCACCACCAAGCTCCGGCGGTATTGCAATAATTCAATGGTTAAAAATGTACGAGCTGACAAAACCCAAAGCAGGGCTTGAGCATAACTCCACTCCATATATTCATTTATTAGCAGAAATTGGCAAACGCGTATTTGCTGATAGAGCAGAGTACTTAGGCGATCCAGACTTTTATGATGTGCCAAAGAGCGAACTAATCGCCATGGATTATCTTAAACAGCGCAGTAGCAGCATCACACTCGATAAAATATCGACGACTGAAAACATCAAACCTGGGTTACATGAAAGCGAACAAACCACGCATTTTTCTATAGTTGATAAATGGGGCAATGCAGTATCGAATACCACCACCATTAATTTAGGTTATGGCAGTGGTGTAGTGGTCGCAGGCGCAGGCTTTTTGCTCAACGATGAAATGGATGACTTTAGTGCCAAACCAGGGGTGATGAATGTATTTGGCGCGCTCGGTGGCAAAGCCAATGAAATTCAGCCACATAAACGCATGCTCAGCTCAATGACGCCAACTATCTTACTCAAAGGCAATAAAGTGAAAATGGTCACCGGTTCACCAGGCGGCACCACCATAATTAGCTCTGTGTATGAATCTATTTTAAACGCGGTTGAATTTAACATGAGCGCCGATGAAGTGGTAAATAGCCCGCGTTTTCATCATCAACTTTGGCCTAAAAATGTGATCCGCCATCATTCAGGTTTAGATGCAGGCGTTGTTAAAGCACTCGAGAAAATGGGTTATACACTCGACGAGCGCCGTTTTGGTGATATGCATGTGATCATCGAACGTGATGGCAAACTAGATGCCGGCTCAGAAGCGTCAGGGCGCGGTAAAGCGATGGTGTTTTGATCGCAGCTTTAAGTGGTAAGTCATAAGTTGTAAGATTGTACGGTGTTAAATTAAGCGATTGTAGTTGGGTTGAGCATAGTGAAGCTCAGCTGCAAAAAGGTTTTAGGGGCTAGGTAACTAGGTGTTATATGCCTTAGCCAACTATTTTCACTAATAGTGGAATAAGTGGTGACAAAGGCTTGAAAATGATAATAATACTATATCTCCAATTAACAGGAGATTTAACATGAATGAATTATTAATTTACACGTACGTTATTGTCACATTTTTATCAGTCGTGGGTGGATATACTCGGTGTATTTATCCAAGTATCAGTGAAGATGTGGCAGAGCAAGTAAAACCTTTAAACCTTAAATTTGCTCTTTTACTTTCGTTTATATTAGGTTTGGCTTTTTCAACCTATTTTTACGCTGGTATTTCAGGCTCTAATGTTGAAATTGGCTTTATCCTTCAACTTGGTTTAATTTCTGGGTTCGCTATTTTTAAAAATATAGATCGGCTTCATAAAGTAAAGGTTAATACAGGCATATAACACATATGAGCCTTAACTCTGTCAATAGGCACTAGTATTCTTTTTGACCGTTTTAATAAAGTGACGGTCAATTCAAAATCAACTCTAATTCAATAAGCAAATTCGTATACTTCGTCTGTCGATGTGGCTGTTAAGCAAGTAGCTTACGGCAAACACATATAAGGAGCGCTACGCAATCATCCTTACATTATTAGCAAAATATTTGCTTTTATTCCTCTAAAGCGCAGCGTCTCTGAACCTTTTTGTGAATAATTCAATTAAAGATCTTTTGCACAAAGAGAAGGGAATGAGAAGTAAATGAGGATGAACTTGAAGGCTAATATTGATACGTAAAACACGATGCATGAAGAAAGGTAAGTCCTTATCACCTTAAATAAGCCACTCAAACACCTGTGATACCTTGCAAAACGCCAATTAAAGCAAACAGCAAACCCTCTTTTTATATTTTACGTAAAATCGAAGTAACCGATTGAATCAAAATAGCAACTCGGCTATGGTTAATACATCAATAAAAATAAATTAAAAACGAGTAATTCTACAGGCTCGTTATCTTTATCGATTAAGGTTCCAAGCCACTGAAAATAGATGGGGTTTCTAAAATGTCTAAACCAAAATTAATAATTGTTCACGGTATGGGTCAACATACCGAGGAATCATTCAAGAAAGAGTTCATTGATGGTTGTAGATGGGCATTTGATCTTTATCCTGGATATACGGGAAAGTCACCAGAAGAATACGCTGAAATTATTTCTGTATCTTACAATGATATTTTTGATGAACATCGAGAAAGGATGGCTAATCGCGCCACCCCAATCCTTGAAAGACTGCAATTAATTCCCGAGATGGGTGGGAGTTTTCTGTCAGATGCAATAAATGCAATGACAGAAATTGAGTCAGAAATAAACGATGATGATTTTTTCAAGACCCATTGGCTCGATGTTTTGTTATATCGCTTTACTACTCTTGGTGAGGTCGCACGAATAAGGTTGGGCGCTAAGATTTCCAGTGCCGTTGGGACTGTAAATGGAGGCGGTAAGCGCGTACACGTGCTCGGTCACTCATTGGGAACAGCGGTTGTTCACGATTGCCTAGCTAAACTCTATGATGATGACTATGTGTTCGGCAATTTGGGAAATCTAAGTGACGTAAAGCACAAGCTAGGTAGCGTACACATGATTGCCAATACTAGTCGAGTGCTTGAGTCATTCGTAAATGTAAATAAGTCCGTTGTTAAACCTGGCCCTGGTGGATGTACCTACATATATAGAGAGTATCGGCACAATCTAGATCCTATCACTTGGCCAAAGTCGTTTAATCCTACCGATAATGGTAGTTGGATATCGAATGATAGCTGGTTCTTTAAACGCTACGAGTTACTAATGCCGTCATCTATCACAAACCAGCATGGGAACACTCACAATGTCCGACATTACTTGGCTAACCCTCTAGTACATCAACAGTTGTTCAAAAAAGTCTTCGGTCTAGAGCTAACTGATGAACAAAAGTTAGAGGGACATGATAAATATATTGGTCTTACTTTAGCTGGCGTCGCAGACGAATTAGAAGAGTCTCTTGAGGAGCTTAAAACAATCAACATTGAAAACGTTAAGGGCCTTATAAAAACAGCAAACGCATTGAAGGATTTCGTCGAACAGCTTGGAGGTCAATATGATGTTTAATTTTTGCAAACTATATTTTTTTGTATCATTACTAACATTCTTCCCTTTAACTTTGATGGCTGAAAATGAAGCTAGGGAAACAGATCAATTTACCGCTTTAGAGTGGCTAAATAAAGATAAGGAATTTAAAAATTGGTGCAGTCAAGTCACTCTTGTATCTAACGCTAATGTTTTTCAGGATACAAGAGACAAAGCAAACAGTCTAAGATCAGATTATTGCAATAAAAATATTTCTGACTTTTCTGAGCTTCAGACTCGAATAGTAGACCTATTAGAAGACTTGGGGAGATTATTTCCAGCTTCAAATCTGCACTCCCGCTTGCGATTAGCAGAATGGAAACGTATCAAGGAAACTGGCGAGATAGCCCAATTTGAGGTCATAGATGATCCATTATTAGCTATTTCGCTAGATAGTAGTGTTCCATATAGGATTCAAAATGATTTACTAGATGAATGCAACGCTTCAGCAAAATCAATAGCAAGCGAGTCCGATTGTGAAGCTGCATTGATAGAGTTCGGTGTTATTTATGATTTCGCTCAGTCAACTTTAGCTCAGCCCATTGCTTTTGAGCTATCGAAACGTCTTTCACTTCTCGAAAAAAATTGGGGCAAGTTCTATAACGAATCTAAATCTCAGGCTATTTGGGAGTTAGCTATAAACGGAGCCGTGTTCCAGAAAGAAAACAAAGAACATGTATTTGCCGAACCACCAAATTGGCAATGGGTGATTATGCATCCAACCATTATTGTTGAAAATGTTACTGATGCAATTGATGGGGATCAACTTAAAGAAGCAGTCATGATTGAGGCGATTGGAGTCGATTGGTGGAAACAAGACAAGTGGTTTCTTCCTTCAGGGGGTGCAATCATAGCCACTTATTCTGATCGTTCCGGCGTTGATGATTGGGGTTACGGAGTATCCTTAAATTTTGATAGCAAGTTTACTCTGGGTGCATCTGATCACGGTGGTGATATTGGATTCTTCATAACGATTGACCTTCTTAAATTGATACAGGATAAGGCGAGCACAATTAAAAAGTATAGAGGTTCATCAGACTTCTGAAAAAGATAATCGGGTAGCCGGAGGTCTCTAACCTCCAGCCCCCACACCACCCATCATGCGGGTCCGCAATGGGCGGTTCATCTCCCGTAATGAATATTGATCCAAATATCTCTCAATGATACTAAACCTTGTGAAGTTAAGTAGTTATTGCCTAGCGCAATGTTAATTCCTTTTGTTTTTGAGCTTCTACAAGGGCCTTTACTGGTGATACCACAGGCTATGGCGAGTCGTTCGCTAACACCCAATTTCATTAAACTGCGTACTTTAGTGCGTGCGATTCCTTATAAATGGCGCCATTGCCGCCAGTAGCACATTCTTATCCTACGGCGGATCCAATGATCTAAATCCACCGTTAGCTGATAAGCGTTGGCTATCAGGTAGTAGTGTCCCCAGCCGCGTAAATTTTTTGATCTAGAATCTGTATTACTCTAAAGCGCAGTACCTCTTAACTTCTTTGTCGGAGTTTTTCAAGTTAGTTGTCGCCTCAAGTTAAATTTTATGCCGCCCGCATTTCTTCTTTTTTCTCAGGATTCAAATTTACTTCGTTTATCATTGACCAATCTCGTGACTTTCCTGACCAACGACTTGGATTATTCAATTTAGCAGCATCGTTTACCTGCTGACGCTTGGCTAATATCTCTTTATCTAAACCTGAATGACGTTGATTTGGCGTCACAAATTTTATACCACTGTGTAGGTGCTCATTATTGTACCAATCAACGAACCCGCTTACC
>NZ_DRGM01000008.1 GCF_011050055.1 Pseudoalteromonas prydzensis
CAGAGTTTGCATTAAGAGAGCATGATGCAGATAAACCACTAGACGTATTATTGTTAGAAGAGCCAGAAAACCATCTTAGTCATACGAATATGAAAAGGTTGGTCCATAGAATATCAGAGTCACGTGCTAAACAAATTTTTGTTGCTACTCACAATAGCTTAATAAGTACGAGATTAAATTTACGTAACTCAATACTCCTCAATAGTTCTTCTCCTGAGCCTCTTACAATGAGGGACTTGCCAGAAGATACAGCTAAATTTTTTATGAAAGCACCTGATAATAATGTTTTAGAATTCATACTATCAGCGAAAGTCATATTAGTAGAGGGCGATGCTGAATACATTCTTTTGGACTCATTTTATTCATTGGTAACAGGCTCTTCATTAGAAGCCGATGACATTCATGTTATCTCAGTTGGTGGTACAAGTTTTAAAAGGTATTTAGACATAGCAAAAGTTTTGGGAATAAGAACCGCTGTGATACGTGACAATGATGGCGACTATCAAACGAATTGTATTGATAATTATCTCGGCTATGTGGCAGATAACATTGGTATTTTTTATGATGCTGTTAATACCAGCAATACATTTGAGATCTGCCTTTACGACTTAAATCGAGAAGTTTGTGATGAGCTTTGGCTCGCTGATCGAAAAACACTGTCAGTACAAGAGTATATGCTGAAAAATAAAGCTGACTGTGCATTTGAATTACTAGATAAAAAAGCAGACCAAATTATAATACCTGACTATATAGAAAGAGCTTTCCAATGGATAAACGAGTAGTTTTTGCTGTCGCTGGCTCAGGTAAAACAAGCCACATAATAAATGGGTTAGAAAGTGACTCCAAAACTCTGATACTAACTTATACAGATAACAATTTATCGAACCTGAAGCATAGGATATTGCAAAAGTTTGGGGAAATTCCTTCCGGAATTAAAGTGTACTCATATTTTCAATTCGTATATTCATTTTGTTTTAGGCCTCTATATGGTCACGAGCTAAAAACTAAAGGTATCAATTGGCATGTCCCTCCATTTAATACATTAAAGATGAAACGGAATGATCCTAGGTTCTATATCGATAGCCATAGTAGATTGTACTCCAATCGCATTGCAAAACTAATAGAACAGCTTGGTATCAATGATGAAGTTATCAAGCGCATAGAAAAGTATTTTGATAGTATTTGCGTTGATGAAGTCCAAGATTTTGCAGGGCACGATTTCAACTTTTTATTAAGCATTTTTCCAGCAAATATAAACCAATTATTTGTTGGGGACTTTTATCAGCATACATTTGATACGTCTAGGGATGGAAACGTTAATAAGTCGCTCCATGATTGCTATGACAAATATAAAGCAAAATTTACTAAAGTTGGTTACGTAGTCGATGAAGAGTTACTTTCTAAGAGCCACCGTTGTAGCCCTATAGTGTGTAGTTTTGTTAGTGAAAATCTATCTATACACATCGATTCTCATCGAAGTGACCAGACCAACATTGAGTTTATTGAATGTAAAAATCAAGCTATCGAAATAATGAGTTGCCCAGACACTGCTAAACTTTTTTACCAAGATAGTAGAAAATATAAGGGATACACAGAAAATTGGGGAGCTACTAAAGGGCTAGATTGTTTCGAAAATATTTGCATCATTTTGAATCCAACAACACTAAAATTGTTTGAAAATGGGAAGCTTGAAGAGTTAAAACCTCAGACCAAGAACAAGCTTTATGTCGCATGTACTAGGGCTAAGCATAATATTTATTTTATTCCTGAAAAACTTATTAAGTATATGAAAAATTAGTATCCAAATAACTATGAGTTCTGTAAGTCAACACTTTACTTCCTCAACAACTGACTAATAGGCATCTTTTCAGTAAACTTGGTCGCTATAAACGGATCTTCATCTTGGGCGCTTTCAGGTTTGTATAGTGAATAGCGTTCGACTTCGCTTGCTGTAATTTTTGCAACTGGCAAGGTAAATAAATTTGATACATCAGGAAACAGTACTTCAAATGCTTTAACTAAATGCTGGGTTGTGAGGGTTTTCGCGTTGTCTATTAGTGCGTAAAGTACGGCATCATCTAAAAAGTATTTGAGTGTTCTAAAACAGCCTTTTGATAATGAGAACAAAGCAAAAACTGTTGCTTGCTCACTTAAGTTTGGTTTATCGGTAAATGGCATACGGTTGGCTAAGCCAATTATTAACTGCACAAAATGCTTTGGGTTTTCTGATAATTTAAAATAAGGCAGCTGACGCCTTACTAATAAACGCGATGACCACTGTGGTTCGTCTGCTATTTTTTCTGCCCACGGCATACCTACCAATACAATTGATACACCCGCTTCGTTGTTAATGTATTTTAATCGGTTGGCAATCTCGCGGCGTTTTTTACCTTGGTTGTGCTCAATCAGCTCTTGAAACTCATCAATAATTATAAGCTCTGTACCACACGTTTTTAGGCATTTGATCAATGATGCCGTTAACCGTGTACCGTTTACTCGCAGTTTGCGCTCTGTGCTACCTACTTGTTCTAAATCTTTAAGAAGCTCGGCTAAAGTAGATTCTAGTGTCGGGTTACTAGGTATGCGGCTTACTAATACAGGGTGATTCATCACTCCATTAATAAATTGCGGTAAATGGCGTTCTTTATACTGTTTTATTAGTGCTGTTTTACCTGTGCCTGTATCGCCATTTAAAAGCATGCAGGGCTTTTCGCCCGCTAACCCTTTACCAAGTCTTAATCTGTCGAAGTCGTTAAATACAGTGGTTATTATTGGGTATTCAATAAATACATCGCGAAATTCATTTAGTTTTTCTTTTTGTTTGTCGGTCAGCATAATTAGAATCCATCTAGGTCTGAGATAAAGTCATCCCAACTATCAGTTACTTGCTCTTTAGGTGTAACCTTTTTGGGTTCTACTGGCTCGCTCTGCGTGATTGATTTTTGTGAATCACTACTAACATTTTGATGCTTAGCTAACGCTTTCCCCCCTTTTACCTTTGAGTTTTTTGGCCCATTTTTTAACGCTTCAAACTCGTTTTGAATTTTGTTATAAATAAACATGCGCGCTTTTGCTAAGCCTACATTATCGATAGAGCTCGAAATAAAGTCGCGATGAATGCGTATATTTATTTTATGTTGATTCAAGCTTAAATTTTGGGTGTAACCGTTTGGGTCTATGCATGGTACTTTTATGTAATGCTCTAGCTTATCAAGGTATACGTATACATAAGAAATATCTTCGGGGTTTAACTTAACTAAAACCTTATGAGATACGTTGTGACTAAGTTGCTTTCTGTAATTAGACAGCTCCGTGCAATCATACCTTAAGTTTTCCAGCCATACCCCTCCCTTTCGAAGTTTAGGGTGAATTGAAATACTGAGCACAATATCTAGTCGTTGTAGATCATCATTACTCAGCATTGTTGGTGGTAAAGTATTAAAGCCTTGATCCCACAGTTGGCTCGGTATGTACTTAAAACGGCTGTCGGCATTTGGATGGTAAACGTCTACTACCCATTTATGAAATACCTGTATAAAGGTCGTAAAGCGCATAATTGCATCTTTTTTGGGGTTATATTCATGCTTTTGTAAAATATTAGAAAAGGTTTTTCCTGGTATAGGATCAAGTAATTCCGTGTTAATAGTGCCAAACATACGTTCTACAAGTGGTTTTAACCAAGGCTTTCCGACTGAGTTATATTGAGTATTAATGCCTATTTCTTCACAAGCAAGTTCAAGGCTGTTACTCCAAAATTCAGCGCCATTATCAACAACGAGTGTTTCAATTTTACCTGCACACTTCCACTCATTAATACTATCGGGGTATAGTTTTGCCACTTCACTTTTAGGTTTCATCGCATTTAGCATTGCTCGCCTTACTGCATCATAGCTAGGCTCACTGAAGCTAAAGTAGTAGCCAACAATACAGTGGCTATATACATCTACTAACATGGTGAGTGTCGGCCGACCAAGCGGGATATGTAGCTCATCATCTAATAGAATGAGATCAAGCGGTGTATGGTCAATTTCAACTTTTTCGAGTATTCGGGTAGGCCGTGTATGCCCATCTACTTTATTAAAAGCAATATCAGCAAGGCGCTTACCATAACGAGCAATCATTACTTCGTATTGTGGTAAGTTATCTATTCTGTTTTTAAACGCTTTGTATGTTAAAGGCTTTAAAACACTGCCCACAACACTGTCGTTTTCAATAATAACTAAATCTGCATAATACTTATAAGCAGAAGCCACTGATGGTTTTTCTTTTACTAAGTAACGTTCAAGTGCTTTTTCAAAAAACTTATCGGTTGCTGTATCGTGCTCCCTGTTACCTTTTTTTTGGTGGCTTGGTATTAGCGCCATTATATTTTTATCCGCATTGGTATAAGCGCTATACCATCGTGCTGCTGTTCTCCAACTGGGCTTTTTTTCTCCCTCAACTTCGGGCATTACTTTCAATAAAGGCTCAAGGTTTTTTTGTGTCCAACCGCCTTGAATATTAGCCTCAAGCCATTGAATATATTTAAGCTTAGCAAATGTTGTTGTTTTAATTTTTTCAGGAAGGGCTTGTAAATCTTTGGCGTAATTTTGAGGTAGTTTGGTCTCTACTTGTGGTAATGGCTGGTTAAATTCATCATCAAACAAACCATCATTAAACATTATTAGACCAAATTGCTGTTTCTATTGATATTTCATTCGTAGTTAAGTCGGCAAATAACTGCCCTAATGATAATAAGCGTAGCACTGTAGCAAGTAACTCACCGGCAGTTACTTTTAAAAAGCTAACTAACTGGCTCACTTTGATAGATCCGTATTGCTTAACTAGCTCTAACACTGATGCTTGCAGCTCTGTTAAGAACTGAAAACCAGAGTAGCGATGCAAAAGCTTTAAGTTATTGAGTGTGGGGTATACACGGATTTGCTTATCAGTAACCAGTATTAAGTCGCGTCCATCTTGCTTAGCGATGGCTTGCTTTTCAATAAAACGTGCACGAAAGTCTTCGTCGGCAATTTTGCTTTGCGGTTTTACTTCTATAAATTTTTGCGTGCCGTCTGTGTGGGTAAGTAAAAAGTCAGGCGTGTAACGGCAAATACGGTTATCGAACTCATATTCGTAACCAAGTGGTTGTGCTTCAAATGCGGCTATTGATGGTGAAAATTCAAAATGAAAACAAGCATCAAACTCTAAAGAGGATTCTACTAAACAAGTAGATTTATTTTTTTGACTAGCAAATTTATGGAGGTTTTTAACACGGGAGTGTTTGAGTTTTCTTCTGTACATGTGAGTCAACCATCTAACCATTTGGTTAAATACTAGACTATGCCACCTTATACTTCCAATTTATGCCATCTTTTAGTACAAATATGTCAACTTATACTTCAAACAACACCCAAATGAGGAATTTGGGTGGCAGTCTTACCAGCCACATCTCGGCACACACGTCACAAACTGTGGCTGCTCCCTTCCGGGCCTGACCAGGTTCGCCTGCTAGTGTTGCGAGAGGACCAATAAGACTACCATTGAGGGCC
>NZ_DRGM01000009.1 GCF_011050055.1 Pseudoalteromonas prydzensis
CGGCGAGGATCGTTAAGCTTAGCTTTACTGAAAATAAGTTGCGCCCATTCGAGAGATTCATTGCTTACCATATTCATGACCTAATTTTTTTGTTTATTAGATCATGAATATAAGAAAATAGAAACTTCTGTATAAGAGACAGGCTAGGTGCTAGGTGCTAGGTGCTAACAAAATATTTTAATAATTAAGCTGGCAGTGCCAGCTTTTTTGCTGAATTTTCGTAAATCTTAAAAATATACAGTTGTTACATCGCCACCAGCAGCGTCTAATGTAATTGCTTAATACTAAAATAGTGTTGCTTTATTGAATTATATCTGACCGATAAAGCTCTAACGTAAAGTTAGAAATTTTAGGTCGTTTAGGAGTGAGAGTGGTTGCATCGTTACCAAGTTTCATAATAAAAACTGGCAACGAGTATAAAGTTTAGAGAGGGTGTTTTCAGCTGGAAAGGGGTTTACATTCATTTAGCTTGGTAGATAAGGGAATACTGGGTGGTTCTTAATTTTATCATTGAAGCTTAATTTTTTAATTATTCTTGGTTCTATATAAAATACAAGGTAGTTCATCAATTTATTTTTATCCTTGATATCTTTGCTATGTTCTTCAATAAAATTAAGGATATCAATAAAATTTCTTATGCTTATAGGAACCCTTGACTCAGATTGTGTAGTTTCTCTTGAATAACAAAAAAATAAGTTGTTTTCGAAGCAAGGTTTAAATATTTCCATTACTGTAGTGTCTTCTCCTATTAAATATACTTCTGTTGCCAAATCATAAGAGTTAAAGCATTCACGATTTGTTGTCTCAAATTTTATACAAGTTCGTTTTAGGTCTAACTTTGCAGTTTCTGGGTGAAGCTGCTCTACAATTTTTTCTACAAACATTATTTTTTCTGGAAAATCTTTTGTTAAGTAGTTCCAAGCGTTTTCAAAAGCAGTTTCCCTAAACTCTAATTCAACCTGAGTATCTAATGTGTTAACAAATGACTTAACCATCCCATCAAATATTTTAAAATTAAAATCTAAATCCAAAGCTGCATTAGTCGTTTCTAGTTCTTTTTTACTTGTACTCCAAGTAAGAAAAATAAGAACAGAAGTAATTGCTAGTAAGAAAGGTGTAAGAATGCTATTGAAATAGTTTGCTGTGTTGACCCAATTTTCAATAGGACTATTCAGATCAAATGAGAATCTATCAAAAAATAAGTAAGCAACTACTATAAAAATTAATAAAAGAAAAAATATGTAAATACATAAAATTTTAGTAATGCCTTTTTTACTTGAAATTGTAAACATTTATACATCCTTGGTGGAAAGTATTGAGCATGATGATTTGTGATAATTCAGAAAAATTTCCTTCTGTTCATCTGTTAGTCCAAGCTCGTTCAAATACTGTATGCACGTTAAAGCAAAATTAACATCAATTCTGAAAAACATTTCATCTAAATATTTAGCTTGTATTGAAGCTTCTTTGTTACACACATTTTTAAGAAGTTTAGAAAATGAACTTACCCAAATTTGCCCCTCACTTGACTTGATGAAAGCAAAGCCAGCAACTAAATTAATTACATCAGGGTGGCTGAACCATTCAGAAATGACTTCTGGTAAAGTCATATCATGTTCCATTAAGCGGCTATAACTCTCAATACATTTTCTTACTTCTAGATCAACTTGGGAAAGGTAGTAAAGAGTAAACTCTCTTTTATCAAGTGAATCAGCCAAGCCTTCCATCCATTGTGCTGCATGACTATAAAGGTTATTGTTCATATCTAATGTGCTCACAAGATAAAACTTTAATCTAGATTTAGCTCCTGGATTTAGAGAGAGTCTTTCAACATTCGATAAGTCAGACAATCGTCTAGAAAATGTTTCTAAGTCCTCAACAAGATCTTTACTTGCTAGTTGCTTCTCAAGTAAAGTTTTTGTAGCTTCAAGCTCTGTTTTGCTAGTTCGCCATGTAAGCAAAATAAATACAGACGTAATTGCCAGTAGAGGTGGTGTAAGAATATTATTAAAAAAACTTGCAGAGTGAACCCAAGTTTCAAGTGTTGTATTGAAATTAAACCCAAATCTGTAAAAAAACACAAATACAATAATTATAAACACTGAGCATAGTGACTTGATGTACCAAGAAACAAATTTTTTAGATGAATCAGCATTCACAAGCATTCCCTCGTTTTAAAAATCCTTTTTACACGAGTTTCATAAACTTAACAACTAAGCAGCCCCCCGTACCGCTTTAATAATTACACTGTTACTTTGAATATTAGCCACTACAATCCCAATAACCAAATTAATGTAATGACCAAGCACTTGCGCGGTGTTATTCCTATCACTGCAACCCCCTCCCCATCAATACATAATCATTTTTACTGCGGTTGCTAACAGTAATGTCGCGAAGATTTTTTTGATCAAAGAAACCGGTAAATAATGGGTGGCTTTGGCGCCTAATGGGGCGGTAAACCATGATGTACAAATAATACCGAACAAGGCAGGTAAATAGACAAATCCAGCGAATCCATCTGCAAGCTGGTACACAGTGCTGCCTGAGCTGATATAACCAATTGAACCAAATAATGCGATAACAATACCGCAGGCAGAGGCGCAACCAATGGCTTTTTTCATATTGACGGAGAAAAACGTTAACAAAGGCACTAATAGCGCCCCGCCGCCGATACCTATCATCGCAGACACGCCGCCGGTGATCATCGTTAAAATAGTTAATAGGCCTTTACTAGGCATTGCGCGCTGTTGTTCTTCATTTGCTTTACTGCTGAAAAACATTTTAATAGCAATTAATACCACAGTAACTGCAAACACAATGCGCACGATTTTCTCAGGTAGTAATGCCGCTAAAAATCCGCTGATCAGCGCACCAAGGGCTACGCCTGTCATTACCCAAGGTGCTAACTGCCATGGTACATTGCCGTTTTTATGATGAGCGATTGCTGAAGAGGTGGAGGTGAATAATATCGATGCCAATGAGGTTGCAATTGCAACAATAACGACGTGCTCTGCTGGTAAAACATTAAAATGCAGTAAAATAATGCTTAACACAGGTACAATGACCAACCCGCCACCAATACCCAGTAAACCAGCTAAAAAACCAACTCCACTGCCTAATAATGCACAGTACACAACTAACACGAGCAATTCATTCATTCCGTTCGTCTCTTTATCATTGGGGGCAATCATCCTAGATGAATGCAGTTATTAAGGCTGCAAGTTGAGTTTTTCATACAAAGTGATTCTCTATATTTAAGATGCACATTTCTGTACCGACTATAAGCCTGATATACAACAACATGCTTCCTTAACTCACTACATCAAGCCGAGTATATCAATATAACCAATGACCATTTATATTTTTAGCTTAGATAAGCCCTGAATAATCCTCATGTTTTAGATGAAATAAATACAAGTTAAACATCTAGAGCTTTGGACGGCTAAAGTGAGTCGGTTAGTTTTTTAGGTTTTCAGCCAATATTGCGCGCAATGTATAACTGACCCAAGGCAAGTTGCATAAGAATGAATATGGCTCATGTTTTATGTGAAATTAAAGCGTTTTTCTTCATCTACCGAACCACGTATAAATAACGCAACTCTTACACGCTAGGCAGCTCAGCAGCAGATTGTTAATTATGCCTTCAGGCAAAAATCTCTGAATAGTGTAGCTACTATAGCAATTAGCTAAGTAACTTAAGAATTCGAGTATTGAGCAAGGCTCAGGCTTTAAATCAGATAATGGATACCAGATCACCATGAATACAGACTTTAAATTTACTATTAAGAGCATTTGTCTTGATGAAAATTATCATCCAGCCCAAAGCACGCGTATCACCACTAACTTTGCTAACCTAGCAAGAGGCAGTTACCGCCAAGCAAACTTACGCAACGCTTTAAAGATGATTGATAACCGCTTTAATGCCCTAGCCCATTGGGATAACCCTAACGGTGATCGTTACTCTGTCGAGCTTGAAATCATTTCTGTCGATATGGATATTGCAGGCAGTGGTGAAAGCTTCCCATCGATTGAAGTATTAAAAACCAATATTGTTGATCACCAAACAAATAAACGCCTTGCAGGTATTGTCGGTAATAACTTCTCTTCTTACGTGCGTGATTATGATTTTAGCGTTTTGCTACAAGCGCATAATAAAGGTAAATCTAGCTTTAGCATTCCTGATAATTTTGGTGAGCTACACGGCAAACTATTTAAATACTTTATCAGCTCAGACACATACCAACAGCATTTTAACAAGCCACCCGTTATATGTTTAAGTGTGTCAGATAACAAAACCTACTATCGCACTGAAAATCAGCACCCAGCATTAGGGGTTGAGTATCAGCCAAATGAAAGCTCTTTAACTGAGCAATACTTTAAAAAGATGGGCTTACAGGTGCGCTATTTTATGCCAGCAAACAGTGTTGCACCGCTTGCATTTTATTTTGTTGGTGATTTACTCAATGATTACACCCATCTTGAGTTAGTAAGCACGATCAGCACGATGGAGACGTTTCAAAAAATCTATCGTCCAGAAATTTATAATGCCAATGCGGTTGCTGGCAAATGCTATCAGCCAAACCTAAAGAACTTGGATCACTCATTAACGCAAATTGTCTATGACCGTGAAGAGCGTAGCCAATTAGCAAATGAGCAAGGCAAATTTGCAGAGCAACACTTTATCAAGCCATACCAAACGGTACTTGAGCAGTTCTCTGCTAGCTACGCGTAAGCATTACGCTTAATCGCTACCAAAATTAAATTATAGAGACGGCATTACTTATTATGAAAACTAGTATTAACAAAACCCTATTACCGACTTCAACTGCGGGCAGTTTGCCAAAACCAACATGGCTTGCAGAGCCAGAGACACTTTGGTCACCTTGGAAGCTACAAGGTGATCAATTAATCGACGGCAAACACGATGCGCTGCGCATCTCTTTACAAGAGCAACAACACGCTGGTGTGGATATTGTTAGTGATGGTGAGCAAACCCGCCAACACTTTGTTACCACCTTTATTGAACACCTTAATGGCGTTGATTTTGAAAACCGTAAAACGGTGAGAATTCGTGACCGCTATGATGCCAGTGTGCCGACTGTGGTAGGCCCTGTCTCACGTATAAAACCCGTTTTTGTTGATGATGCAAAATTTTTGCGCAGCCAAACAAAACAACCAATAAAATGGGCACTGCCAGGGCCTATGACTATGATTGATACGCTTTATGATGACCATTATAAAAGCCGTGAAAAACTTGCTTGGGAATTTGCCAAAATTCTTAATCAAGAAGCCAAAGAGTTAGAAGCGGCAGGTGTTGATATCATCCAATTTGATGAGCCTGCTTTTAATGTATTTTTTGATGAAGTAAATGATTGGGGTATTGCCTGTTTAGAGCGAGCCATTGAAGGCCTTAAATGCGAAACAGCGGTGCATATTTGTTATGGTTACGGCATCAAAGCGAATACCGATTGGAAAAAAACCTTGGGCTCTGAATGGCGCCAATACGAACAAGCGTTCCCTAAACTGCAGCAATCTAATATCGATATAATCTCATTAGAGTGCCACAACTCACATGTGCCGATGGAATTACTTGAGCTTATTCGCGGTAAAAAAGTGATGGTAGGTGCCATTGACGTTGCGACCAATAACATAGAGACAGCAGAGGAAGTAGCCAACACGCTACGTAAAGCGCTGCAATTTGTAGATGCCGATAAACTCTACCCTTGTACCAACTGTGGTATGGCACCGCTTCCTCGCGCAGTTGCAAGAGGCAAGCTGAACGCGTTAACCGCAGGTGCAGAGATCATTCGAAAAGAGTTAGCCGCAGGCTAAGGTATATACATATATCATACGAGGTAGGATTCCTGCCTCGTTTGAGTTTCTTTTAGTTGCCAGTTACAGGCTGCTCCATTGCTGTTTTAACCCTATCAGATGTATAACACCAAAAGATAAACAAATAACAGAGCTCCAAACCCAAAACTCGGGAGAGCGCCCAATTGGAGAACTGATAAGAAAAAAACCAGCGACCCCTCGAACTAAATATATTGTTGTTATTAGTATCAACACCAAGCGCACTAAAGGCAGTTTTAAAATAAGCCCAGCCGCAGAAAAGGCATACAGTGACCAAGTTGCAAGCACAATAAAAATAGCGAAAGTTATTAGCGTTGGCTTAATACTACCTTGTTCAGCCAGCTGAGCCATTTGCTCTCCAGCACCAAAAAATCGATACCAAGGCGCGCCAAAATAAATACAACCTAAATGCAGTATTGCAGCAATAGCACTCAATGTGCCCGCAACTATCAAACAAATATTCATGTAAATAAACCTCCGTGTAAGCTAATTAGCCAGTTGTTATGCCATTTGCGCAGTTAATAATTAATGCACGATAGCTATTTTGTTATTTAACCACTTTTGGCGGTAAGTAAATTGTAAATTCATTTATAGGTTCGATAAGCACACTATGAGCAATTTGCTGCTCTTCTTGAGTTACTAATCCTAAACGAGATAACAACCCAAAGCTGGCTGACTTAAGATAGCCAGAAGATACCTTAAGTTGCTTATGCCAGACGCGATAAGTACCTAATTTACCATCGCGGCGATGATAAAATCCTGCTAATGGATGGGTTAAATACACAAGCCCAGTCTCAATATCTGGAAAGCCGGCTAACTCAATAGCTGCATTTTTCGTTTGTGCTAACTCAACATTTGCTGGTGCCCAAGTGGCATCAGTTGTCATTTTATATTTAAGGTATATTTGCTGTGAATCATCGAAATCACAATCAAATTTCACATCCCCACTATACCAAGGTAAATTCCAAATATACTTAGGTATTGCAAGTGTCCACGAATCCAGCGTGGTGCCTAAAAACCAAACGCATCGTTCATTGGTTTGTTTATCAATAATATAAATTCGATAATTAGTTTGTCCCATCGTGAACTTTGGAAATGGATAAACTGCCGAGGTAAAATCAACATCTATAAATGGCACGACTGAAATTAATGCTTTTTCCTCTCCATTGATTTCTAAGGTGTCTAACTTAAAGCGTTCAGGAAATAGGCCAGCAAATCTTGTAGGCTCAACAGCATAAGTAATGATAGCGAAGTGCTGTAATTTGCATAAAACATCGATACCTTTCGGTGCAGGTCGCGAATTTAGGAAATCATTTAGTTTTAATGAATTCAATGCAACATCGTCCTTATAAGTAGCTTTACAGTTTATATTTACGTCGAACTTCATTTATCAAACGATGACGAGAACTTTTCAATCTTTCGTGTGGTGCAAATAATGAACTGGCTGAATCTAAGAGGTTAACAGCAGAGCTAAGCCTATTTAGTTGTCCATCAGTTAACTCTTTAAACGCTAATAGTTCATTAATTTCTAGAATCGACAATTCTTTAGCCGCAATGTCCTCAGGTAAACCTGACTTAGTACACAAGCCATATATGCCATTTAAAAAATACGCCCATTCATCTTTAAGATGATTGTTAAGGTCTGACGTTATCTTAGCATCACTAGAACAATGACCTTGCTTATTAAGATTATCAAGAGCAGCTTTATAACGAGTAGCAAAGACAGAATAAATAGCATCGCGTGAATTGAGTGATTGAATTATACCTAACCAAGAAACGTAGCCTTTTGCATAATATTCAATTTCTTGCTCATTATTATAGGGACCAAAAAATGAGTCACTTTTCAATTCTAGGTTTACCTTATAAGAGCATTGCGGCATTAAGTTATTTTCTTGATACTCTCGTAGGGTTTGTTCGTTCGTTTTTGAAAGATCAAGCAGCTCTTGCTTGGTATAGAAATGTTCATTGAGATATTTAATTAATTCCATTAAGTCTACGCCTCCATGAAAAACTAACATTTAGTATTTTTATTTACTGATAAATTATAACGTACCACATATCAATACACTCTAGCTAATGTCCCTTAGACAACTTGCTATTGAAGTATCAATACCCGCGCTTTTGCCAAAATTCTATTTCTGACATTGCTTCTTGTTCAAACACAGTAAATGTTTTATCGGCGATCAATTTACCGTTTAGCTCTATGGTCATGCGCCAATCGCCTGTTTTATTGCTGATGGGTGCCCATAAGGTATCACCTAAGTAAAAGTGCCAGTCGTTGTCTTTAACGTATTCAAAGCCATCAAATGGTGGCATTACCTCACCATCGGTATCAGGAATATCCGGGTGGTAAATACAGTAATGGAGCTTTTCGCCTTTGGCTTTTTTTATATTGATGATTAAGCCAAATTCAATA
The DNA here is from genome assembly GCF_011050055.1 of Pseudoalteromonas prydzensis. Lineage (GTDB taxonomy): Bacteria > Pseudomonadota > Gammaproteobacteria > Enterobacterales > Alteromonadaceae > Pseudoalteromonas > Pseudoalteromonas prydzensis_A. Next base: position 8,267 of record NZ_DRGM01000009.1, read on the forward strand.
TCAAGTTTAGCGGGGACTTTATTGGTAAACGATTGAATTTGTGGCAAGTCTTTTGACGATGAGTCCCAGTGACTATAAATGCCATAACTTTGTAAGGTGATCTCGGGTTTATTTTTTGCCATTGCTACTCCTAGTCTTAATGCTCTATCTATTAAGCGTCATAGCGCTTGGGATCTTTAGGGAAGAAAAACGCTGGTTGTTTATCACATAAGTCAAATTCACGGGTGTTTTTGTAAGGTAATTTCATAAACCCGGCAACCCCCACATCAGTAATACTGACCGCATATTGCATGAGTTTATTAAGCAAACGTTTAAACTCAACTTCCTTACTGGCATCTAGCAGTCGGTAGTAATGGTGAATTTTCATTCTATCCGGCAGGGCTTCAAAAATAATGCAACCGGTGTGATGAATTTGGTTTAGTTCAAATACGCACTTGATCACTTTTTTAGGTAGCTGCAGTTGCTCATCTGGATCTTTACCATCTTCAAAGTATGAATGCGGGCGCGTAACATCCGAGCTGGCTAAGTTCATGACTTCGTAATCAAGCTCTGGTAGTTGTTCAAATTTAAACGCGCCTGTGCCATCGCGCTCTAATTGAATGGTTTTACGGGCATCAAATAAGCAGCATTTAAACAGTCCCTTTTGGCTGATACCTTGCGCCAACATCACCGCGTTATTAATCGCTTGGGTAAATGCAGGGCCTAAACTTTCGTCATGCATTATGAGGGACGATTCAATAAACAACGAATCTTCTTTCCAATGAAAACTCAAGCCCCCTACTGCAGGGTATTTTGCCAAACGGCTAATTGAGGCTAAAAAGGCTTTTTCGGTATCGCCAGTATCAAACAAAAACTCTTTATAATAACGGTCAAGTTGCGCATCATTCACATCAAGTAATTGCTGGTTATGATCGGCTTGGCGTAAAAACTGTTTTCGCGAGCTATACACCACAGTATCGGGAAGTTCGTCAGCGTTACCAAACCAGAAAGGGATTTGGGCTTTACTATCCTCAGCCAAATTTAACTCGGGTAAATAAGCTTTTGCCATGGCCGGCATATTACGCATAAAGTAATCACCAGCACCATCGCGGATGGTTTTGTCTTTTGACAACATGCCATCAATCACTTTTGCCAGTTCCATCGGTAAGCCAAGCGAGCTTGCGGGGATCACTTGTGCTCCAAAGCGACACGACTGGGCAGAAGCAAGCGCATAGAGGGTCGAAGCCACACCTTGCTCATCAAAACGTGGCGAGGATTTAGCACCCGACATTTGTTCGTCACCAATAAAGTACACATCGCCCATACGGGCATTGGTGGTACTTAAATCTCCCGACATTAAATCCATAATATTACTGGCGATCGGGTTGGCGTCACTGTCCATTTGTGCATAAACAGAGCTGCCCCAGTCCACCAGCGATAATGCACGGGTTGTTTCATCCCACACTAAGTTTGATGGTTTAATATCGCCATGAACAATCGGCTGCGGACTTAAACCGTTTTTATGGCTGCGTAGGTCAATTAATACGTTACGTAGCTTTAAAGCAAGATCTGTGATTGTCGCGGCACTGAAGCGCCCTCTTTTGAGCGATATTTTTTCTAAGTCTTCACCCATGGCACGGGCCATCATTAAAATACCCTGTTTTTTTATTCTCTCAAAGGCATAAAACTTAGGCACTAATGGATTATCAACTTGCGAGAGCATAAATGCTTCATCTTCAAGGCGGTCACGCACACTTTGTGCAAGGGTGATCCGAGAAAATTTAAACACCCATGGCAGATTTTGATGATCAAGCCCTGCAAACACAAAACCAAACGCACCAGAGCCAATCATTTCTACTTCTCGGTAGCCTAAATTGGTTAGCTGCTTGATACAAATATTGAGCCATTGGCGATGCTTTTTAGCATCATGGTGAGAAAGCAAATAGACCGACTGCTCTTCATTGATATAAAAATTGCGGATTGCTTTGGTTTTCACTGCGGGGTCTCAACGTTTTTGGAATAAATTTAAGGTGATAACAGGGTAACCCGCTGATTATTCATTTTTTAGCCGTAAATTTCTAGTCATAAACAGCAATAGCTTAACGCGAGTTGATATTTTGTGCAAAAAGTCATAAAAAGAAAAAAAGCTGCGTGATCAGCGAACTGATCACAACAGCTTTTAACAACCAGAATCGTTATAAATTAGAGTGCTTGTTCAAGCTCTGGCAGCACATCAAATAAATCCGCAACAAGACCGTAATCTGCCACTTGGAAGATTGGCGCATCAGGGTCTTTATTGATAGCCACAATCACTTTTGAATCTTTCATGCCGGCTAAATGCTGAATGGCACCACTAATACCTACGGCAATATATAAGTTAGGCGCAACAATTTTACCTGTTTGACCCACTTGCATGTCATTCGGCACAAAGCCCGCGTCAACAGCAGCGCGTGATGCACCGATCGCGGCACCGAGTTTATCGGCAATGCCATGCAGTAATGAGAAGTTCTCACCGTTTTGCATACCACGGCCACCCGAGATCACCACTTGCGCAGCGGTTAATTCTGGGCGCTCAGATTCAGTTTGCTCAACACTGACAAAGCTGCTTAATTCACTACTAAATACGCCGTCAATATTTACCGACTCAGCAGGTGCTTGAGAGCCTTGCAGATCAAAACTACTTGCACGTACTGTGATCACTTTTTTACTATCGAGTGATTTTACCGTTGCGATTGCATTACCTGCATAGATTGGCCGTTTAAAGGTATCAGCATCCACTACCTCAATAATTTCTGAAATTTGTGCAACATCGAGTAATGCAGCCACACGTGGCATAAAGTTTTTACCTGTCGTAGTGCCACTGGTAACGATATGTGAGTAATCAGCGGCAAGTGATACCACTAAGTCCGCAATGTTCTCAGCTAATTGCTGGGCATATTCACTGCTATCAGCGATCAGTACGCTATTAACACCTTCGATACTGGCAATCACTTCACTCAGTGGCGCGACATTTTCGCCAGCAACCAATACATTGACAGGAAAACCAAGCTTCAGCGCGGCATTAATAGTTTTTGATGTTTCCGGCTTTAAAACGCCATTATCATGATCAGCAATAACTAATGTTTTCATTTAAATCACCTTCGCTTGCGTTTTTAACAAATCAACTAACTGTGCTACGTCGTCAACAATGATACCGCCGCTGCGTTTAGCTGGCTCATGCACTGCGACAAGTTGGATACGCGGTGTTAAATCAACACCTAAACTGTCTGCAGCAATCACTTCAAGCGGTTTACGCTTTGCTTTCATAATATTTGGTAATGACGCATAACGAGGTTCATTCAAACGTAAGTCGGTTGTAACAACCGCAGGAAGCTTTAAAGCCACGGTTTGTAAGCCGCCATCAACTTCACGGGTCACATTAACCGTGCCATTTACCACATCAACTTTTGATGCAAATGTACCTTGCCCACGGCCCGTCAATGCTGCCAGCATTTGGCCGGTTTGATTGTTGTCCGAGTCAATTGACTGCTTACCTAAAATCACCAGCTCTGGGCTTTCTTGCTCTACAATCTTGGCAAGCAACTTAGCGACGTGTAGAGATTCTAACTTTTCGTCCGTTTCGATATGAATGGCTTTATCTGCACCCAATGCCAAAGCGGTACGTAATTGTTCTTGCGAGGCTTTAGCGCCAATGGTCACGGCGATGACTTCGGTGGCGATGCCCGCTTCTTTTAGGCGAATAGCCTCTTCAATGGCAATTTCGCAAAATGGATTAAGCGCCATTTTTACATTGGTTAGATCAACGTCGCTGTTATCTGCTTTAACGCGTGCTTTCACGTTGTAGTCGATGACTCTTTTTATTGGAACGAGAACTTTCATAGGAACTCCATAATTATTTAAACCTACAAGCTAACGTGTACGTCAACCTATTTATTTTATGAATTCAGACTACTTCCTGTTGACGTAAACGTCAACCTAAAATAACCTTAAACTATTCACAGCCTGTAACGTTTCATTTGCAAGTATGAAATTACCTTCCTCAAAGGTACGGCTCCGTCACACACAAGAGGTTATTATGGTCGAACGCGAAACCATGGAATTTGATGTAGTCATCGTAGGTGCAGGCCCTGCAGGGCTTGCTACCGCGATCAGATTAGCGCAGCAAGCCCAACAACAAGATAAAGAGTGCATGATCTGTGTTGTTGAAAAAGGCTCTGAAGTTGGCGCACATATTTTATCTGGCGCAGTATTTGAAACCACTGCACTGGATGAGTTACTGCCTAATTGGCAAGAATTAGGGGCACCAATCACAACCAAAGTCACTAATGATGAAATTTATTGGTTTAATAACGAAAATAAAGCCACTGCCATCCCTCATTTTGCTACCCCCAAAACATTTCATAATGACGGTAACTATATTGTGTCTATGGGCAACGTATGCCGTTGGTTGGCTGAGCAAGCAGAAAATCTTGGGGTTGAGATTTTTCCAGGTTTTAGCGCGCATTCACTGATTATTGAAGATGACACAGTAAAAGGCATAATTACTGGTGATATGGGTCTTGATACTGAAGGCAACCAAAAGGACGGCTTTATGCCAGGCATGGAGCTGCGTGCCAAATACACTGTATTTGCTGAGGGCTGCCGTGGTCATTTAGGTAAACAGCTGATCAGTCAATTTGCCCTTGATAAAGATGTATCAGTTCAACATTATGGCTTAGGTTTTAAAGAAATTTGGCAAATAGATGCTGCAAAACATAAACAAGGTACGGTTGTACATGGCACCGGTTGGCCATTAAGTGGCGATACCAATGGTGGCTCATTTATGTACCACAGCGACAACAATCAAGTTGTGGTTGGCTTAATTGTTGATCTTAATTACAGTAATCCACACTTAAGCCCGTTTGATGAATTTCAACAGATGAAGCACCACCCCGTATTTAAAAATGTGCTCGAAGGTGGCCAACGTATTGCCTATGGTGCTCGGGCTATTACAAAAGGCGGCTTACATTCATTACCAAAAATGCACTTTCCGGGTGGTTTGCTGGTAGGTTGTGACGCGGGCACGCTAAACTTTGCAAAAATTAAAGGTAATCACACAGCGATGAAATCAGGCATGGTTGCCGCTGAGGTTATTTTTACTGCGCTTACAAACCAGCAACAGCATACTGACTTAGTTGACTACAGCGAAGCATTTAAACAATCGTGGGCTTATAAAGAGTTACACCAAGCACGTAACTTTGGGCCCGTAATGCATAAACTTGGTAAGTTTATTGGTGGTGCCTACAATACCTTAGATCAAAACTTATTCGGCGGTGCATTGCCTTTTAACTTTAAAGATAACACCCCAGATCATGCAACCTTAGTTGATAAAAACCAAGCACCACACCTTAGTTACCCAAAAGCGGATGGGCAATTAAGCTTTGATAAGCTGTCATCGGTGTTTTTATCTAATACTAACCATGAAGAATCACAGCCTTGTCATTTAAAATTAAAAAACGCGGCTATTCCCATTGAGGTTAATTTAGTTAAATTCGATGAGCCTGCTCAGCGCTACTGCCCAGCAGGCGTGTATGAAGTTCAGCAGATTGAAGGCAAAGATGAGTTTGTGATCAACTCACAGAACTGTGTGCACTGTAAAACCTGTGATATCAAAGATCCAAGCCAAAATATTACTTGGGTAACACCAGAAGGTGCCGGTGGCCCTAACTACCCGAATATGTAATTACTTTTAATTTTAAACAAATCCTAAATTGCAGGGGGCTTCGGCCCCTTTTTTGCGCTATGCTCAATAATAACTGTTTAATAACCGTCTAATAAATATGAGTAAGTTTATGCCGTCGTCGAGTGTTATATTTCGTTTTTTAGCTGAGCCCACCGATGTTAACTTTGGTGGTAAAGTCCATGGTGGCGTGGTCATGAAGTGGATTGACCAAGCAGGCTATGCGTGTGCCGCAGGTTGGAGTGGTCATTACTGCGTTACAGTGTCTGTTGCCGGTGTTAAATTCAGGCGCCCTATCCTCGTTGGTCAAATTGTTGAGGTTGAAGCAAAAATTGCCCATACCGGAAAAACCAGCATGCAAATTTTTATTCAGGTACGCTGTGGCGATCCAAAAACCGGTAACCTAGTCGAAACCAATCACTGCGTGATCAGTTTTATTGCCATGGATGAAACCGGTTACCCTGTCGCCGTGCCGGTATACACAGCACTCAGCGATGAAGATAAAAAAATCGAAAACTACGCAATAAAAATGAAAGAAATTGCCATTGAAACAGAAACACTGCTGCATAAATCAGAGCCATAAACACGCGCTGATCGCTGCGTAAAATCTACATAGCACTGAGAAATCATTGCTCTAGCCAAACTGAATGGGCGTTTAAATAACGCCCAATGTTACAAATTAATAGCCAAAAACAGCTCTAACAGTGTGTTATTTCGACAAAATACAACTGGCACGCGTAGTGCAATATCCAAAGTGAAATGAACTAAAGCAACGCTAAATTGCGTTATTTTTATTTTGTAAAGGAGCTATTAAATGATTAAAGCAATTTCACTTTCTGCAATTTCACTGGCATTACTTGGTTTTAATAATGCGGCACAAGCAGACACCACAAACATGGATTACCCTCGCGTCTATACAGGTATTGGTTATGGCCAATATTCATTCCAGTTTGAAGACTCTGATGATGACATAGACTTCGATGATGACTCACAAATGCTCAAGGGTTATGTTGGTACGCAATTTAATAAGTATTTGAGTTTAGAGCTTGCCTATCAAAATTTTGATGAAGTAAGCGATATCGATAGCTACGCCGAAGTTGATGGCGTATCACTAGCGGCACGTTTAGCAGCCCCGATCACCGAAAGCTTTTCTGTTTACGCTAAAGGCGGTTGGCTTGAATGGGATGCAGAGGTAACCAGTGACCTTCCGGCTCTTGGTAAGATCTCCGCAGACCAAAGTGGCGGCGATATATTCTATGGCGCAGGTATCGAGTACGCATTTACCACTAATATGCAGGTACGTTTAGAATATGAGCGTTATGAACTAGAGGATGACTTTGATCCAGAGATGGATGTCGCCTCGGTGTCATTCCAATATATGTTCTAGCCACTGTTCATAACCTGAGTACAGGTTATTTAACAGTTAAAAGGCAGCTTCAAGCTGCCTTTTTTGTTGTTAACGGTTAGAATATCGTATCTTTCACTGTATTTGAGTCCCATGAGCGATTTTCAACTGACGGCCATCGGCCATATTCACTCTCCTTATAAACAAAAGTTTGCTATTCCCCGTCAACCTCGTTTAGTGCCCCAAGCCAAAGCTAAATTGGTGTTCACAGCAGATTTTAACCGTGAAGAGTTTGTCCGTGGCTTAGATGAATTCAGCCACATTTGGCTACTTTTTCGTTTTCATGAAACTGCAGATAAAGGCTATTCAGCGATGGTAAGGCCACCCCGACTCGGTGGGAATGAACGCAAAGGTGTGTTTGCTACCCGCGCTACTTTTAGACCAAATGCTATCGGCATGAGTGCAGTAAAACTAGAAGGCATTGAATATAAAAATGGTCAGTTAAGTTTATTACTCGCGGGTATAGATTTACTCGATGGTACGCCGATTTTAGACATTAAACCCTACTTGCCCTACTCTGACGCCATGCTCGATGCCACAGCCGGCTTTGCAGATACTCGCCCAGAAACTGATATGACCGTTGAGTTTAGTCAAGCAAGCTTAGATTTTATTGCCAAACAACACACCTATCCAGAGCTGCAAGACTTTATCAGTAATGTATTAAAACAAGATCCCCGCCCTGCTTATAAAAAACAACAACACGGTGAGCAAAGTTATGGCATGACATTATACGATTTTAATATTCGTTGGCAGGTAAATGACGACCATAACTACGTCAGCAGTATAGAAAAAAACTAGAAAAACACACTTAGCGCTTTAGTGTAAAAGCAACCGCTGCTAAACTTAGCGCCTATTGAAAATAAAAACTTTATAACTATCGGAATTAACCATGCGTACCAGTCAATATATACTCGCAACACTGAAAGAAACACCGTCTGATGCTGAAATAGTTTCACATCAATTAATGCTACGAGCGGGTATGATCCGTCGTGTAGCGTCAGGTTTGTACACTTGGTTGCCCTCTGGTTTACGCGTGTTAAGAAAAGTAGAAACCATCGTTCGTGAAGAAATGGATAAAACAGGCGCAATTGAAATGCTTATGCCTGTTATTCAGCCTGCTGACTTATGGCAAGAATCGGGCCGTTGGGAGCAATTTGGTCCCGAGCTAATGCGCTTTACCGATCGTCATAATCGTGAGTTTGCACTAGGTCCAACCCATGAAGAAGTGATCACCGACTTTGTCCGTAAAGAAGTCAGCTCTTATAAACAGCTACCACTGACATTGTACCAAGTACAAACTAAAGTACGTGATGAACGTCGCCCTCGCTTTGGTGTAATGCGTGCTCGCGAATTTACCATGAAAGATGCTTACTCATTCCACCTTACTGAAGAGTGTTTAGACGCAACCTATCAAGTTATGCATAAAGCATACTGCAATATTTTTGAGCGTTTAAATCTTGATTACCGCCCAGTTATTGCTGATACCGGTTCAATTGGTGGTAGCGTATCTCATGAGTTCCATGTGTTAGCAGAATCAGGTGAAGATGCGATTGCGTTTAGTGATGGTAGCGATTACGCAGCAAATATTGAAAAAGCAGAAGCACTAGCGCCTAGCGAAGAACGCCCTGCTGCTGCAAAAGAATTAAAAGCATTCCCAACCCCGGATGCAAAAACCATCGACGAGCTTAAAAAGCACTATGGTGTTAAACTTCATCGCGGCGTAAAAACGCTGATTGTGTACGGCATGCCAGACGAAAACGGCAAGCGTGGTTTAGTTGCTTTGATTATCCGTGGCGACCACGAACTCAATGAGCTTAAAGCAGAAAAACACCCATTAGTTGACTCACCACTTGAAATGGCCAACGAGGCAGACATAGTTGCTGCGATTGGTGCAAAACCAGGTTCATTAGGTCCAGTTGGCTTAACTATGCCAATTATTGTTGATAGAACCGCTAACGTGATGGCCGACTTTGTAGCAGGCGCAAACAAAGATGACGAGCATTACAGTGGTATTAACTGGGATCGCGATGTAACAGACTATGAAGTTGCCGATTTACGTAACATTGTTGAAGGTGATCCAAGTCCATGCGGCCAAGGTAACTTACAAATTAAACGTGGTATCGAAGTGGGTCATATCTTCCAACTGGGTACTAAATACTCAGAAGCGATGAAAGCTGGTGTACTGAGTGAATCAGGCAAAAACCAAATTATGACCATGGGTTGTTATGGTATTGGTGTATCACGTATTGTAGCTGCTGCTATTGAGCAAAATAATGATCAATACGGTATTATTTGGCCACAACCAATTGCACCATTCGATATCGCTATTGTGCCAATGAATATGCATAAGTCACACCGTATTCCTGATATCGCCAATAACCTTTATGATGGTTTGAAAGCTGCAGGTTTAGACGTGTTATTTGACGATCGTAAAGAGCGCCCTGGTGTGATGTTTAACGACATGGAATTACTTGGTGTGCCATTTACCTTAGTGATTGGCGAGCGCAACCTTGACGAAAACAAAGTTGAGCTTAAAAACCGTCGTACTGGTGAAAAGCATATGCTTGATCTTGATAGCGCAATCACGACTATTAAGACGTTGCTAAACGCTTAAAGACACGCATATTTAGTTACTCTAAAAAACCGCTTCGGCGGTTTTTTAGGTTCTGTCATAGATGTTTAGCGAAAACGTCTTGGTACTGTCATCTAAGCTACTTAGCATTTACCTTATTACACCGCGAGTAAATGCCATGAATAAAGCAACGAGTAGCGAAAAACAGCACTATCCCGCCGTTTGGATTTCAGATGTTCACTTAGGTTATAAAGATTGTAGAGCTGATTACCTGCTCGATTTTTTAAATAGTATCGAATGTGAAACCCTCTATTTAGTCGGCGATATTGTTGATCTGTGGTCAATGAAGCGAAACTTCTTTTGGCACGCCAGTCACTATCAAGTATTAGCCTGTATTCAAGCTAAAGCCGAGCAAGGAACGCGCGTAATTTATATTCCAGGCAACCATGATGAAACATTTCGGCAATACGTCAATAACAGCTTATTTGGCATTGAAGTTCACCAGCAATTTATTCACACCACCAAAGCCAATAAACGATTTCTGCTCGTTCACGGGGATGATTTTGATTCCGCAACCCGATATAACAAGTTAATAAGTATTGCGGGTGATGCGGGTTATGACTTGTTGCTCTTTTTAAATCGCTGGACTAACCGCATACGGCGTTTATATGGCGGAAATTATTGGTCGCTAGCATCGTGGATCAAAGCGCGTGTTCACAAAGCCCGAGAAGCAATCGAAGCATTTGAGAATGCCGCAATTCATGAAGCAAAAAAGCAAGGTGTTGACGGCATAATCTGTGGCCATATTCACCACCCGCAACTAAAAGTTGTTGATGGTATTGTTTATTGTAATGATGGCGATTGGATAGAAAACTGCACCGCTTTGGTAGAAGACAAAAATGGCCGGATCACCCTGCTACATTGGACAGAAACCCAAACAATACTCAATTGTGCCGATATAGATCAACAATCAGCAGCAAGCCCTTTTGGTAAACATAACAAAGCCGCATAAGCCTGAACAATGCTAATAAAACTTTTGCTGCGCTAGTACTTATTTGCAAAGCGAAAGTTTTAACAGCTCAAAGTCAAATTACCCACACTAGCTTGGTTTATTTATGTACAAAAAAATTGCCAAGGCTAGGCTACTTTTGGTTAATACCCGTCGGTTACAAATACACAGGAAGCATGTCTGAATAACCACCACATGTTACTCATGAAATACAAACTTACAATTCCATGCTCATACCATACAAAAATATCATGTTAACTTGATTTCTAGTACATCAGGAATAATTAAACATATTTTGTGTTTGTGTCTTTTATATATGAACCAACAAAATTAGGTTTACTAATTTAATATCAGGATGAAAGTTAAAAAATGAAAAGCTTATTATTTTTAGGTATTGTCATCTTAGGGATTTTTAATGTTCAATCAAAAGAAATCGATATAGAGAGAGGTATAAAATTCCCGCCAAAAGGTGACTTGATTTCAGTTAAAGATTTGCAAAACGACGTGGCAGAGTTAAAGACCTTACTATTAACAGTTCATCCTGATCCTAGTTTCACGATGAATATTAAAGCGCTTGAGCTTGAACTAAATAAGCTTACACAAACAATTGTAGCTCCAATGACACAGCTTGAAGCGTGGAAGCATTTCTCGCTAATGAACCCTTTTTTTAATGATGGTCATATGGTTATTACATACCCAGAATATGAGCAACGTCTAAACCAACATATGGATAATGGCGGGCGGTTTTTTCCCCTTCAAGTGAGAATAGATAAATCGCAAAATATCTATGTTACTGGGGTCGAAAACGTTAATGAAAATATTAATATTGGTGACAAAATAGCTGCGATAAATGGAGTGGCCGCAGCGGAGATTGTTGGCAATATTCTAAACAGAATGCATGGCGATACAGTCAGTAACCGCCGAGCATTCGGCGCACAAAGATTTGCCAAAATGTATTGGCTGCTATATGGAGACAGCCACAATTATCAAGTCGATATTGATGATAATAGTGAACTCAGGCGTTATTCTATTCCTGGCAGTGACAACAACACAGTAAGGGATAATTCTGATATTAGTGATTTTGTACAACGTAAAATATTAAAAGATGATATTGGTTACATACGAATCGATCGATTTTACTATTCCTCTGAGCAAGAAGAGCCTTTTTTTAACTTTATGAAACAGTCATGGTTGGAATTTAGAGATGCAAATGTACAAGATGTCATAATTGACGTCCGCAATAATCCTGGAGGAACCGATCACTATTGGCAGTTGGGAATTGCCCCATTTGTGGCCCAAAAACCCTTCTCGTTTCTATCACGATTCAAAATTCGAATGACTGAGCGCAACATTAGGTTAGGTCCTTTTAAAGGTGAATTAGGAACCATAGCCGAAGGCTCATATGATGAACTAATACCTATCGAAGAGCGTAACGACCTACGCATACCTGGTAAAGCCTATTTGTTGATGGGTCCTTTAAGTTACTCTTCAAGCGTTTTGTTTTTGACTGCATTTCAAGACTCACACCAGGCTGTAATCGCTGGCGAGTCTGGTGGTGCTAGGTCATGCACTACAGGCAGAATTCAAACGTCAATTTTTGACGGTTCAAAACTAGAACTAACCATGCCAACGGCAATTTTTACGCGACCTGCTGGTCAAGAGCTGTGTAAAAAACCGATAAAACCAGACATCTTAATATTAGATGAGCCATCTAACCCTAATATTGCAGTTACTAAACTAGCAAAATCGATTATTGATAGACGATAACTTCTTATCAGTAATCACTCTGATTCAGTTAACTGACCTCCGGTAAAGCCGGAGGCTTATTTTATTACACCCTCATTTACTGTTCATTATCTGCTCTTTGTGCAAAAAAATTTTAACTGAATTTATTCACAAAGAGGTAAAGAGACGCTGCGCTTTGGGTATACATAAAATGAGCCGTCAACAAAATAATTGGCCGTAAGCTACTAGCTTAACCAGCGCATCGACAGATAAAATACACAGTCCAGATAATGATTTAAATATTCCACTTGTGCCAAAAGTAACAATTGCCGCTACATATAAAAAAAACCACTGTAAATGCTGAACTTCAATTTTGCACTAAAGCCGCCACGCGTTGGTAATCCCTTTTGAGCCGTTTGTTAGACATTTTTACTCGGTGTCTAAAAACCGTTGGCATGCAAAACTGCATTTACTACTTGCCTCGGTGCTCCTTGCCAAATTAGGTAAGCTTTACATGCATCGTTGCCAGTAAATTTCTCCTTAATGTCGTAACCTTGAAATTCTTTAAACATCCTCAAAACATCTGGTGACAATTCATAGTGTTTGGGTTCACGATCAATAGAGCTCTCTCGTAATACACCGAAAAGGTAAGCTAGAACCTCGATTTTTTCACCGCCTTGGGTATCCATCGGTAGTGAAACATTTGACTTTCCATTGAACCCTTTATGAACTTCTTTATGACAATTTATGCACAACGAGATACCATTACCCGGCAAAAACTGGGCTTGCGGAATCAAGCTTTTTCTAACGATATGATGAGCAGAGACTCTTTCCCCACTATCACAGATCACGCAAGAGTTGTTATCTCGACAACGAATAAACATACTCCAATTATTCAGGCATGTAGCTCTAGTACGATCAAGATTACAACTCATTATCAAGCGATTATATGTGCTATCTAAATCTTCCAATATCGATGATTCCTTGGAATGTCTAAAACGCAGCCGTAAACGGCACAAAATAGTTAGCTATAATTAGCGACAAAGAAGCACAAGCCAACTGTTTTCTGTCCACGGTTTAACGGCCTTGTTAGTTGCCGTTAATCAGATTATTAACTTTTATACCTGAAGTGTACTTGTTCAATAGCATATAAATAGGATAACCAATCGCAATATGCCCACCAAAAAGAAGCGAACAACCAAATGGGATTAATAAAACTAAAGCCAAAGGCGGTGTTTCACCGGCAAATAAACCAAACACAATAGCTACAGTCAAAAGAAGCATCCAGACTATTCCTGTGCAAAGCCCCCACAATGAAGCTAGTTTTACTACAGAAATAAAGCCGAGCTTTAGGTTTAAAGATTGCATCTGAACTTCCTTGGCAACTAACGAGCCTGTAGAATAACTCGTTTTAATTTATTTTTCTTATATATGAATATAACTCAGTCCCTATTTTCGCTCAATCAATTAGTGATTTTCGAACTTGATAATTAATAACATGAACTGGTGTTTTTCTCACTAACCTGAACTCTAGTTAAGAGACGCTGAGTTTTAGAGGTGTATGAGGGATGATTGCTATATACCTTTCTTAACGAATATTATTGATGTCACTATTAAAAAAGCCCCAGACAATGCTGAGGCTTTATAAAACGATAGTAATAACGCTAAATTACATTTTACGCTGTGCGTCTTTTTGCGCTTTTTTGGCTTCTTTACGCTTTTGTAAAACAGCTTGAGCTTCGTTGCCGATATGGCCTTCGCCGCGAGCTTGCGCTAATTCAATTTGCTTTTGACGCTCCGCAAATCGCTCCCTTTGCTCATCAGTCACATCATCAATACAATGGTGACATGATACGCCTTCCATGTACTCAGCTTTTAGTTTTTCGTCTTCAGTGATTGGCATACGACAGGCATGACATTGATCGTATGAGCCTTTTTGTAAATCGTGATCAACCGCTACGCGATTATCAAATACAAAGCACTCACCTTGCCACATGGTTTCTTCTTTTGGCACTTCTTCTAGGTATTTTAAAATGCCGCCTTCAAGATGGTATACATCTTCAAAACCTTGCTCTTTCATGTAAGCAGTTGATTTTTCACAGCGAATACCGCCAGTACAAAACATGGCTACTTTTTTATGTTTACTCGGATCGAGGTTTTCTTTCGCCCACTGCGGGAACTCGCGGAACGTTTTAGTATTTGGATCGACTGCGTTTTGGAAAGTGCCTATTTCGATTTCATAATCGTTTCGGGTATCAACTAAAATAACCTCTGGATCTGAAATAAGCGCATTCCAATCTTTTGGTTTTACATAGCTGCCAACCACTTTTAATGGGTCAACGCCTTCAACCCCCATAGTGACAATTTCTTTTTTTAGTTTTACTTTAGTACGGTAAAACGGGCATTCATCATCGTATGATTCTTTAGAAACGATATTGTCTAAATTTGGTTGCTTATCAAGCCAGGCTAATAAATTGTCAATCCCTTCACGTTTAGCGGCAACGGTGCCGTTAATGCCTTCTGCGGCGATTAATAACGTGCCACGTACTTCATTGGCTTCCATTACATCAAGTAGTGGTTGGCGCAGTGCTTCAAACTCAGGTAAAGCGACAAATTTATACAAAGCACACACAACAAAGTGCGCACTGGTGACATTATCTTTATGAATGGCTGTCATGGGTATTCCTATTTTGCTTTTTCAAAACCGAATCGTAAATCCGGCGCATTGGGGCGCGTATTTTACGCTTTTTCAAATTAAATGCAAAAAAAGCCGCTATTGATTGGTTTTTACTGTTAGCACAACACCCTACTACGCTATAATAGGTGCAATATTTTTGGCTTATTGCCAACTACTTGCTCAATTTGGAGAAACACACTTTGCACTTTACTGATCTTGGGATTGATACTCGCCTTGAAACACAGCTTGCGCATCAAGGCATCACTCAGCCCACTGATATTCAAGCTCATGCTGTGCCTACTGCCCTTGCAGGCCACGATATTTTCGCTCAGTCTAAAACCGGCTCAGGTAAAACGTTAGCGTTTTTATTACCCGCAGTTCAACGAGTAATGAAACAAAAGGCCCTCAGTAAACGTGATCCTCGTGTATTAATTGTTGCTCCAACGCGAGAGCTTGCTACCCAAGTTTTCACTCAACTTAGATTGCTTATTGCCGGTACCAATATCAAAGCCGTTAAAATCCTCGGTGGTGAAAACTTTAACGACCAAATTAAAGCGCTGCGTAATGATCCGCATTTTGTTATTGCCACACCAGGGCGTTTAGCCGATCACTTAACCCAGCGCTCTTTACAGTTAAGTGGCTTAGAGCTATTAATTTTTGATGAAGCCGATCGTATTTTAGATTTAGGCTTTACCGAACAGCTTAAAATGATTAACGAGTTGGCCGACCACCGCTTACGCCAAACCTTGCTGTTCTCTGCCACACTAGACCATGCTCAAGTTGATGCGCTATCTCGTAATTTATTAAAAAAGCCTAAGCAAATTATGCTCAGTGCAGCAAACGAGCAGCATTCAGACATAAAGCAAAGCTTATATTTAGCGGATCATTTAGATCATAAAGAAGCCTTACTCGAGCACTTTGTAAAACAAGATAACGTAGGTCAATGCATTATCTTTACTGCAACTCGCTCTGATACCACGCGTTTAAGTGAACTGTTAATTAGTAAAGGCTTAAAAGCACAGGCGCTAGCAGGTGATTTAACGCAAAGTAAGCGTCTAGACATTATGGATGCCTTTAGCCGCGAAAACTTTAAAATTTTAATCACCACAGATGTTGCTTCCCGTGGCCTTGATTTATTAAGCGTAACTCATGTGATCAATTTTGATTTACCAAAACATGCCGAAGAATACGTACACCGCATCGGTCGTACTGGCCGCGCGGGCTTCAAAGGCACGGCTATCTCTTTAGTTGGACCAAAAGATTGGCCAAGTTATAAAGCGATTAAATCCTTTTTAAATGATGAACTTGAATTTCATACCGTGACAGGTTTAACGGGCAAATTTAAAGGATTGCGAGAAGTAAAACCAGACGCAATAAAAGCAACTGCGCAGCATAAAGCCAAGCCTAAAGCTAAATCACTGACTAAACGTAAAGTGAAACCTAAGCAGCCTCAAGCCCCAATTAAAGCGCCGTTAAACATTGATGGTGATGCGCCGATGCGCCGCCGTAAAAAGCCAGAACAGGAATAAAAATGAGTTACCTCGGAACCACCCAAACCTTATTTGTAAACGAAGTAAGTAACGAAGGCGCGTACCTCGACGGTCATGAGCTAGGCGAAGTTTTCTTACCAAGTCATGAAATTAAACATGAACTTGAAGCTGGCGACAGTGTTAGCGTGTTTATCTTTTTAGATAACGCTAATCTCGCCACTGCGACAACGAAAAAGCCGTTAGCTCAAGTAGGTGAATACGCCCTACTTCGTGTTAAAGAAATCAACAGCATTGGTGCTTTCTTAGATTGGGGTCTTGAAAAAGACGTACTTGCCCCATTCAACGAACAAAAACCAAGAATGCAGGAAGGTTATTCTTACCTCGTGCGTTTATATTTAGATAATGCCAGCGGCCGTATTTGTGCATCTAATAACTTTAATCGTTTTCTTAATAAAACAGAGCCTGAGTATGCACCACTACAAGAAGTGCAACTTATAGTGGCTGGAAAAACAGACATTGGTTACAAAGTTATTATTGAAGAAGCTCACTTTGGGGTGATCTTTTATAACATGGTATTTAAAAACATGTTTGTAGGCCAACGTTTAACGGGTTATGTTCAAAAAGTACGTGAAGACGGTAAGATTGACGTTATCCTAGAAAAACCAGGTATGGCTAAAGTAAGCGAGCTTGGCGAAAAAATCATGGATAAGTTAAAACATGAAGGTGGCGTTCTAGC
>NZ_DRGM01000010.1 GCF_011050055.1 Pseudoalteromonas prydzensis
AGATGTGTATAAGAGACAGAAGTATCATCGTTTCATCAACGAGTGATGAGCAAGGCCCAGTTTACGTATTAACGCTGACAACCGTACTCGATGTGCTCACTCGTTGCCTAGCAGGCGAGATAGATTTAGACGACCTAGAGCTGTGGGCGAATGTAATTGAATCTAGAACCGACATCGACTACAGCGCTGTCGAAGGGGTTATCTATGCCCTGAGTAACAGCGAACAAATGGGCGAGCTTGATAAGAGTAAAGTTGCGAGGTTGGTTGGGCTGTTGATAATTTAGCCGTCAGTCGTCAGTCGTCAGTCGTCAGTCGTCAGCCGTCAGTTTAGATAAAAAAACCATGCTTGACCTAACAAGCATGGTTCTTATTTTTGAGCTGAGAGCTGAGAGCTGAGAGCTGAGAGCTATTACTTATGATATCCCAAACAGGTTTCTACTTCGTTTTTTGAACCTAAAATCACCGCTACGCGCTGGTGGATGGCGTCGGGTTGAATATCCATAATGCGTTCTGTGCCAGTTGAGGCGATGCCGCCGGCTTGTTCGATCAGCATAGCCATTGGGTTTGCTTCATAAAGTAGGCGTAGTTTATTTGGTTTGTTTGGATCTTTAGTGTCGGTAGGGTAAGTAAAAATACCACCGCGACATAATACACGATGCACATCACCGACCATGGCGGCAATCCAGCGCATGTTAAAGTTACGCGCTCGTGGACCTGTTTCACCAGCCATTAAGTCATTAATGTAGTTTTGCATCGCCGGTTGCCAGTGGCGTTGATTTGACGCATTGATGGCATATTCATTGGTATCAACAGGCACTTTGGCAAAATCTTGAGTTAATAAGAAGCTGCCGTGCGTTTTATCTAAGGTGAAAAAGCGTGTGCCTTTGCCTGTGGTTAGCGCAAGTACAGTTGATGGGCCGTATAATACATACCCTGCAGCGACTTGGTTTTTACCCGGTTGCATAAAGATGCTTTGATCTGCTGGATCAGAGCCTGCAGGCGCTTTCATGATTGAGAAAATCGTCCCTACCAGTGAGTTGATGTCGGTATTTGATGAGCCATCAAGTGGGTCAAACGCGACGATATATTCTGCATTCGGGTTACCGGCAACCGTGTAATCTTCTTCTTCTGAGGCAATCGCTTTTACGTAGCCTGATTCCAGTAATATATCTTTAAGTAGTTGGTTAGTAAGTACGTCGAGTTTCTTTTGTGTTTCGCCTTGAATATTTTCATCAAGTGTGGAACCGAGCACACCTGATAATGCCCCTTGGCCTACGCGAAAAGAAATTTCCTTACATGCCGCTAAAACTGTTCGGATTAATGAGATTAGCTCTCTTGGGCAACCGTCTTCAAGTAATACTGGAGGTAGTCTACGCATTCTATTTTCCTGATAACGTTATAAGCCATGATAATCATAAGGGTGAGAGGGATCATCACAGCAAGCGCTGAATTTCGTCTTAAATAACTGTATTTTAGGTGCAATATCCTATACTGGATACACCTTGAAAGTATTTAAAACGCGAATAACAAAGATAAGATTATGCAAAAAATACCATCGATACGTTACATACTCTTTACTGTGTTGCTGACTATGATAACCCAAGCGCACGCAGCAATTAAGTCTATTAATGATTTTACTGAGCAAATGAATCATTTTCCGGGCTATTTTTCTTTTTATTATGATACTGAAAACGGCAAAATTTACTTAAAAGTAAATAAATTCAAACAGCAGTTTCTATTACAGCAAAGCTTACCTTATGGAGTGGGCTCTAATGATATTGGCCTGGATCGTGGTCAATTAGGTAATACACATTTAGTGCAGTTTGAACGCTTTGGCGATAAAGTCATGCTGCGGGCTATTAATACCTACTACCGTGCAAATACCAGTAATAAAGCCGAACAAAAAAGTATTCAAGAAGCGTTTGCATCAAGTATTTTAGCGGGTTTTAAAGTGGTGGCACAAAGTCCACAAGCAGTGCTGATTGATTACACGCCGTATTTATTAAGTGATGTACATGGTGTGAGCCGAACGCTTGCAGCACGCAAGCAAGGCAATTTTAGCCTTGATGAAAGCCGCAGTGCGGTAAACATGGAACGCTCTAAAGCGTTTATGAAAAACACCGAGTTGGAAGCCGTATTGACCTTTAATGGCACTCAACCAGGTGAATATATTCGTCAAGTCAGTGCTGATCCGTATGCCTTAACTGTACATATGCATCATTCTTTAATTGAATTACCTGATGACAATTACACACCGCGTATATTTCATCCGCAATCAGGTTATTGGAGTATTGAACATAAAGATTATGCCGCACCATTAGATGAACCTATGCTGGTGCGTTATATCCCACGCCACCGCCTTAGCAAAAAAGATCCAAACTTACCTATTAGCGAACCGGTTGAGCCGATTATTTATTATTTAGATCCGGGTGTCCCTGAGCCGGTAAAAACAGCGCTTTTAGAGGGCGCAAAGTGGTGGGATGAGGCTTTTGCCCAAGCGGGTTATAAAAATGCCTTTATTGTTAAAGTATTACCAGATAACGCTGATCCTATGGATATTCGCTATAACGTGATCCAATGGGTGCACCGCGCAACCCGTGGTTGGTCATACGGCAGCTCGGTAATTGATCCGCGCACCGGTGAGATTTTAAAAGGGCACGTTACCTTAGGCTCATTACGGGTGCGCCAAGATATTTTAATTGCCGAAGCCCTTGCTGCACCTTATTTACAGGGCAATGAAGTCGCTAAAACATTACAAGCCATGGCGCTTAACCGTATTCGTCAATTAAGTGCCCATGAAATTGGCCACACACTCGGTATTGCGCATAACTTTTCAGCATCGGTGGCCGATCGCGCTTCGGTGATGGATTACCCGCACCCATTAGTCGGCTTTAATGACAAAGGTGAGCTGGATGTTAGCCGTGGTTATGCAAATGGTATGGGCCAGTGG
Source organism: Pseudoalteromonas prydzensis (assembly GCF_011050055.1). Classification (GTDB taxonomy): domain Bacteria; phylum Pseudomonadota; class Gammaproteobacteria; order Enterobacterales; family Alteromonadaceae; genus Pseudoalteromonas; species Pseudoalteromonas prydzensis_A. The sequence continues at coordinate 2,951 of NZ_DRGM01000010.1, forward strand.
GATACTCAGGTTATAAAGTACGGTTACAGTGATTTTCGTAACCTTGATGAAAGTGCCGAGTTGGCAGCAATTTTAGCCGATAACCAAGCTAAAGGACTGGAGTTTATCTCCGATAGTGATGCACGTGCTCAAGGTGGCGCGCATCCCACTGCTCATTTATGGGATAACGGCAGTTCGCCAAGTGAAGAACTATTAAGAGTACTTAAAGTAAGGCAACAAGCACTGACTAATTTTGGTATTAACAATATCAAAGTTGGCACGTCTCTATCTCAGCTGGAAGAAATGTTGGTACCGCTGTATTTATTTCATCGTTATCAGGTCGAGTCTGCTGTAAAACTGATCGCGGGTGTTGATTATGAGTACGAAGTGCGTGGTGAAGGTGCCGTCAAAGGCGCGCAAGTGGTTGCTAAACAAACTCAGCAACAAGCGTTAGCAGCGCTGTTAACCACCTTGAATGCTGACAATTTAGTATTACCAGAATCCGTGTTAGCGCTAATTCCACCCAAAGCGTATGGCGAATCTAAAAGCCGCGAAAGCATTGTTGGCCGTACTGGCTTAACCTTAGACGCAATGGCGCTCCCCGAAGTTGCAGCACAGCATAGTTTAGCGTTATTGCTAAATAGCCAACGATTAAATCGTTTAGCGCAGCAGCAAGCGCGTAGCGAAGAATTTTTTAGCTTGGATGAACTGCTTGCAAAAGTGTATCAGCAGGTGTTTTTGAGCCAGAGTAAAAAAGGCATGGCGGGTAAGATTAACCAACGCGTGCAATTACTAACAGCAAAGCAATTTGCTGACTTAGTAGCCAGTGATAAAGTGGCTCCAGAAGTGCAAGCCCAACTACGTTATTACTTAACTAAACTCACGAAGGCATACCAACAAGAGTCTTTACTTAGCAGTGCTGATGTTGGCGAAAGTGCGTTTAAGCAATACTTAGCTGATCAAGTTAAACAATTCTTAACGACTGGCGATTGGCCTGCAAACTTTAAGGCATTACCAATTCCACCCGGCTCACCTATTTAGATGTAGGCGCGGGTTTATCCCGCGCACTTGCTCTATTCATGCGCGATGTAAAATCGCGCTTACCATTTTTCTTGCATAAAACTGGTTTTTTGTTAACCTAGCCGCCTTCCATTTTTAGTCTTTTTGAGGTGTTTATGGCGTTTTTATCTCGTTCGATATTGGCGATGTCCATAGCACTATCAAGTCTTAATGTTAGTGCTAAAGCCGTGTGTGAAGTTGAGCTGAGACATGGTTTGATCATCACTGATGATGTCATCCGTATTGTTGATAAAGGTCAAACTCGTGTGCAAATCAACAATGATAATCAATTGTTTATTCGTGGTTATTGGATAGATTTGAGCCCTGAAGAAAGCCAGGTATTAATGCAGTTCAGTGCCGGTATTCGCGATACTGTGCCGGAGCTGGTGGAGCTGGCAACCGATGGTGTCAATCTTGGCTTAAGTGCCATAGAGCAAGTTGTTGAAGGCATGTCAGACAAAGAACCTGAAGTACTGAAAACGCAATTGCAATATGTAGAACGTGCTTTAATGGACAAGTTTAAACGCGGGGATGACTTCTTTTTTATCGCGCCTCAATCGCTTTCAAAAATCGATGATTTTTTTACAGAAGAGATCAGCAAAAAAATTCACTCTGCCGTTCACGGCTCTCTTGGTGCCATTTTAGTTTCGCTTGGCGATGCATTTAAGTCTCGCGAAGGCAATATCGAAGATCGCATCAATGACATGGGCCTGCGCATGGATATTATTTCTAAAGAAATCGATAAGTCACTGCAGAAAAAAGCCCAACAATTAGAGCTTAAAGCGTCAGAATACTGTGAATGCCTAAATTCGCTGGATGTCACCGAATCGCGATTGCAAATGATCGTGCCAAGCATGGCTGACTTTGACTTAGTACAAATTAAATCTTAGGTTAATTTGTACTGTGGATAAAAAGCTAGATATATAAAAAACCCGCAGGCGATGCGGGTTTTTTGTTGCGTGAATAACCAATTAAGAACTAAATTTGCCTGTTTCAGCCTCTAAATTGTTGGTTAAGCCTTTAATTAAATCGGTTGCTGCATGGGCTTGATGTGATACATCTGCCGTTTGTGACGCGGTGTCAGAGATGGTCACAATACGTCTTGCAGTATCTTCTCCGGCATCAAGTTGCTCTTTGGCTGCAATCGCTATTTGATGGCTCATTTGCGCGATGGCACTTAGAGATGCAGCCACCCGTTGCAACTCTTCACTGGCAGCTTTAGATTTAGCTACGGTTTGTTCACTGGTGGTAATACTTAAATTCACCGATGTTTTGGCATCTTTAGTGGCGGATTGTAACTTACCTATCATAGTACGAATTTCTTCAGTACTGGTTTGCGTGCGCTGCGCGAGTTGACGTACTTCATCCGCAACTACCGCAAAGCCTCTTCCTTGTTCACCGGCACGGGCAGCTTCAATGGCAGCATTGAGTGCTAATAGGTTAGTTTGCTCGGCAATACTTTGAATAACAGTAAGCACATTTGCAATATTATTTACTTCATCATCAAGGAGTTGGATGTTATTACCAGCGCTGTCAATTTGTTGCTCTAAAAGAACGATGGTATTTGCTGCCTCAGTAGTTAAATGACTTGCATTTTGGCCTTGGCTTTCTGCTTCTTGTACTGAAAAAGCGGCTTGCTCGGCATGTTCAACCACTGTTTGTGCCGATGCTGTCAACTCAGTAATGGCTGATGCCACCATATGGGTTTCTTCATTTAAACTACGCGTTAGTTTATCCAGCTCCGTAGAGCGTGATTCGTTATCGAGGCTTTGACTTTTTAAACTATCGGTCACATCTTTTATACCGCCGACTACACCGCGCAGCCCTTGTTGCATATAGTGCATCGCAGCAATAATACTTTCTGGCTGGGCATCGGTACGAATATGTGAATTGAGATTACCCCGTGAAACCTGCTTAACAATATCAATTACCTCTACTACTTCACCACCTAATGCATTACTGAGTGAAATACCAAAGCGGGCAATCGCCGCGGTTAAGCCAAGCGCAATAAGCAATGAAAGGCCAAGTAACCATTTGGCGGTATTCCAATACCGTTCATCGACTTCTTTGGCGCTGATCCCTGTGCCAACATACCAGCCAAAATACGGGGTTTTTTGTACTACGGAGGTTAGATCAACCGTTTCACCATCGCGTACTGAATCCCAATGGTAGGTAATAATTTTATTGGTTTGGCTGCCAACTAACTGTTCAACCATACGGCCAATGCTATTGCCACTGGCATCTTTAAAATCATTAAAGCTAGTGTTATGCAGCTGCGGATCGTGGGGTGTGGCAATAAAGTCGAGCTTGTCATTAACGACGTAGACATACTCACTGTCGTGGTATTTGTTTTCACGCAACATTTGGGTGGCAAATTCGCGTGCCTGTTGCTCACTTAACTGGCCATTTTTTGCGAGTAATTCAAACTGCTCAACAATATTAGCAGTGCTTTTCATCAGCTGATTGATACGAGCGATATTATCGTTTTCACTGGCGTGACGAAGAGATTGTAAACCCAGTAATGCAATAGCATTAAGTGCTATAAACATCGCTCCAGCAAACAAGATTATTTTAGTTCTTAATGCTAAACCTGACAGCACATTGCGCCCCTTATTATTTTTATTGACCTTAAATTTCTACCATGTTTATCGGCCAGATGTTAGTTTTAATTAACGATAATCAGGGATTTTGACGTGATTTTTACTCAAGTTTCCCTTTTGGATCGCTAAAGCGTGATCTCTGCGGCGCTTAAAAGTCGATATTCGCCACTGCTAAGAGTGTCATCAAGTTCAATATTTGCTATTTTTTCTCTATGTAATTCAACTACCTTATTACCAACAGCAGCCAACATACGTTTAACTTGGTGATATTTACCTTCACAAATTGACAAACGTAGGCTGTAAGTCGCAAGTTGTTCTGCGATTGCTGGTCGAGTTAGTTCTTTTTCATTGTGTAATAGCACGCCAAGGCGTAGTTGTTCTAGTGCGTCAGCTGTTAGCGCTTCTTGTGTTTCAACTAGGTAGGTTTTAAATTTATTGTGCTTAGGCGAGGTGATCTTATGCGACCAATCACCATCATTGGTGATCAGTACCAGCCCTGTGGTATCTAGATCAAGGCGACCCGCAACATGAAAATCACTCATGTTAGGCTCGTCTAATAACTCAAATACTGTGGGGTGTAAATCATCACTATTGGCGCACACATAGCCAACTGGTTTATTGAGCATATAATAGCGTTTACCTAAAAATGCCAAAGGGGTACCTTGAAAAACAATAGCATCAGAGGCTGTAATTTGATGATCATAAGCGGTGATCACTTCGCCATTCACTGTCGCGTCTTTGCGTTTAATACTTGCTCTGGCTTTAGTGCGTGGTATTTCAGCTAGATGGCTAATAAATTTATCTAAGCGGCAAGGGAATTTCATTGGGTTCACATTTTGAGTCAGCTACAATGGTGGCGAGTATAACGAATCAGTACAGTCTATGACAGTGCCAAGCGGGCAAATATTACAGCATTATTATACGCAAATTAATTGCGGCAAACTGCAACTTGATGACGCCCAGCTTACGGCTGTGAAGGCGCTTGATGAGTTAGCGCAGGCGTTACAAAAGCAACAAGTTTGGTGGCGTAAGTCGGTGAGCCCACAAGGTATCTATTTATATGGTCCGGTAGGGCGGGGTAAGTCGATGTTGATGGATGTGTTTTTTGAGCGTGTTGCGATCAAGCAAAAAACACGGCTACATTTTCATCATTTTATCGCCCAAGTTCACACCCGGTTAGGGCAATTACAAGGGCTGCAAAACCCGCTTGATAAAATAGCCAGTGAGTGGTCAAAAACACTGAAACTTATTTGTTTTGATGAGTTTTTTGTTTCTGATATTGGTGATGCGATGATCATGGCAGGGCTTTTTAAGGCGCTATTCGCTAAAGGTGTGGTATTAGTTGCCACGTCAAATTGTCAGCCAGATCAGCTTTACTATAACGGTTTACAGCGCGCGCGATTTTTACCCACCATCGAATTATTAAAAACTCATTGCCACATTATTAATATTGCTGGCGTTGTTGATCACCGTTTTCGATTTGGCAAGCATGCGACTTATTACTTTAATAGTGCCGTTGAAAATGAGTTACAAAGTAATTTTTTAGCGTTTGCGGATCAGCTCCACGCGGATACCCGTGTTACTATTTGCAGCCGTACTATTGAATGTTTACAGCGCAGTAATAATGCCATTATGTTCGATTTTATGGCGTTGTGTGCTGGCCCGCGCAGCACCGCAGATTACATTTATTTAGCACAGCATTACCAACGCGTATACGTGTGTAATATTCCAGTTATGGGGTTGGCTGCCACTGGAAAACAAATAGTGCATGGTATTGAAGACAGCTATCAGCGTGAAAAGCAAGACTTACAAGAGCATACGCTTGACGATGAAGCGCGCCGCTTTATTGCTTTAGTGGATGAGTTTTACGATCGCGGTAAGCTGTTGGTGCTAAGTAGCGAGGTAGAAATTGCTGATTTATATCAAGGGCAAAAGTTAGCCTTTGAATATGCGCGTACAGAATCTCGGCTAATTGAGATGCAAAATTGGTAGTCACTCTATTAATTATAAACCTTTAATATAGTGAGACATTACAGGTTACTCTTGGTTTGGCTGACCAATTAATAATACTAAATTTAGTCTCTGACTTGGATCGTTCGCTAAGACTAATTAATCATAACCAATCTGTACTTAGACCAAAAGGTGATCAATAGTTTTCACACAGCCTGGGCACTCAGCCGAACATCGGCAAAGAGCGATTAGCGGAAGTTCGTTCAAACACGTTTTTGGACAGAAATGATTTAGAACTCCTGCTCTAACTCACTGATCTAGGATTAGAAAACTAAGCTATACTTTCCAGCAGCAATACGCAAGACCTGACACCGAGGGAGAACGAGGGCAGGCTAATCGAGTCCGTTTTTTTGCATTTAAAGACTCAAACAACTACATAGATCAATCTAACCCTTCGCGAGTTAAACTTTGAATAACATATAGTTAGTATCAGTGGTAACATGTAATTACGACCAGTTGCACAGGTGTACCCACCATGAGCTTTCATTTAAATACTTTTCTTAAAAATCAAATTCTAGATGATAATCTCTCTTACCTATATCTATTGTCTCTGATTAAAAAGCGGAAAGGCAAAAAGCTGACAAAAGCAATTTATTCAGAGCTTGATGACATAGATAAGTTAAAAAGAAGAGTAATAAGGCAGGTAGAAAGGTACAGGCGAATTGTGGACCAAAATATGGCTTTAGAACGTGACGGATCCAATTTAGTCCTGACGCCACTGAAGTCAATACAAGTCAAAAACTTTAGAGGCTTCTCTTCACTCAACGACAATGATCAAGGGACATTAATCCCATTTAGTAAGGGGGTTAATGTCTTTTTTTCACCAAACGGTGGAGGAAAAACATCATTATGTGAGGCTATCGAATATAGCCTCACGGACAATTTAAAAGAAGCTAATCGTAGGAATACACCATTAAAAAACTACATAAAGAATGGTGGAGCACCAAGCATTATCTGCAAGTTAGTCAATGGAGTCGTCCCTAAGTCGCCATTTTGGAATAGTTGTTTTATTGATAGGAACAGGCTACAAGAGTTTTCGCTATTGGGTTCAAAGGATACTAACGTTAAGCAAGCGGATGTTCTTGCTACATTGTTTGAACTCGAAGAGATTGATGACATTGTAAATGGAATGGTTAAGCCAGCTTCATTCAAAGCTGAAGAGTTTATTCGAACCTCTGGCCAAGAGCGTTATGAAGGGGTTAGTCAAGACCTAGCTGATAAAAGGCGCTTGAGAAAAACAAAGATTGATGAAATCCAAGAAGATCAACAGCTCTTAGCGAAACTGTTTGGGTTAGAAAAATATGATAGTGCTCATATAGTAACAAGGAAGAACTATTTTGATAGGTTGAAGAAACACCTAATGTTAAGTACCCAGAAATTTGAAGTTGCTAGTGAAGAGATCAAACTAGACTCCCTGAGTAAATATATTAATTCAATTGCTTGGCTAATTGAATTATTAGCAAGTAGAAGGAACCTTTTAGCAACTCACGCTAGTAAAGTTAACTACAAAGATTTGTATAAGGCTATTCAAAACTTCGGTGATATGTCTGATATTGAGAACTGTCCAACTTGTGAAACACCAATTAAAGATGTTCAAAAACATCCGAAGCAGGTTGCTGAAGACGAGTTGCCGAAGTTAGAGTTTTTAGAGCAGGCATCCATAACCTGCAAAAGTATAGAGCATCAATTACAAGAGCGTATAACTGTTTCCTTTGTCTATCTACAAAGATTCCTAGAACTAAATCGGGATACTCTATCGGAAGATTTGGTTTTCGCAATTGATAGTATTTTATCATCAAACAAATCCGATTCAGCTGAATATTTAACACGATTATCAGCATTGAACGAATTCTCGGCTGAGATTGAAACACTAAATGATGAGATTAGAGCAAAAAATAAGAGGGTAGCAAATCAAGCTAAACGCCTAGAATCTCTGAACTCTATAATTGATAAGATCGAAAAAAAGCTCAGATCTGCTACTGTTTTTGAGACAAATATCTCCACAAAATCTGTCACTTTACCGGAAACTAGCGAAGAGATAATCCGTCTTCTGAAACAAAGTAAAGCTCACTCTATTCAAATACTGCGTGACGAAGAATTTAACGACTTTGCAAAACAGCTAGAAGATAGTTACAAGAAACTATTTTCAGAACTTAATGAGTACAAGCGAGGAGTAGAGGCTGAAAACATAAGTGGAATAGAACTATCAACACTCAATTATTACAATCAGATCAACAAGCATGACAATCCTAATGAAATTGTTTCGGAAGTTAAATTTCAACAAGTAGGCGGTACATATAGAATTATTCTTAAGATGCAAGATGGTCGTGAAGATGACGCATTTTGTGTGTTAAGTGAAGGACATCTAAGAGGCTTAGGACTTGCCTTATTGTTATCTGTAGCCAAGAAAAATTGTCATCCAGTGATTGTTTTTGATGATGTGGTAAATGCAATTGATACTGAACATCGGTCAAACATTATAGATATATTTAGTGAAGATGATTATCTAAAACAAGTTCAAAGGATAATAACAACACATGACAGAATGTTTTGGGAAAAGATTTCCAACAAACATAAAAGAGCTACTGATGCGGACACATTTTCAAGTCAAATATTGAAATCGACATCAAAGGGAATAGTAATACAAAACTTTGGTGTGAGTTACTCTCAAAAGGTTAAAGAAGCACTAGAGGTCTACGACATTCGTCAGGCATTGGTCTACTCGCGAATTTGGTTTGAGACTATGGTCAATGAGTATTGTGTTAGAAATAAAATTCAAATTACGACAACATTTTCTAGTAGACAGCTCAAAAAAGACAATTGGTTGGAAATCAGCTTAGAGGCAACTTATACCGAGTTTGCAAAATCATTAAACGGTAATGTCGACACCTTCAACTACCTGAAAAACGATCTAATAAACTGGGGTGGTCAAAATCAAGAACACCATTCATTTGATGAGTATAACTATAACTTCTCTCATGCAACGACTAGCTTAGAAGTTCAGAGTCTCTATGAGAAGTTATGGGTATTTGAGGCTCAGTTAAATCAAGACAAAACTATGGAGAAGTTGAACAATGAAAAAGCAGAACATGAAAGAATCAGGGCACAAACTACCCGTCAATTAGCAAATCAAGGGTTTGTTGACAATGCTGCTCAGGAGCTTGTTCAAAATTGCAGAGATCGCCTTGAGCGAGCTAATAGCGAATTAAGGTTGCTGAATAAGATCTTAGAACAAGTTTAGCTATAGCCGAATGCTTGGTCGAATTGTAGTGAACTAGCAAATTTGGCCACAAAAGTAGAGTTCGAAGCATGAGTAAAAGTAATGCAAAGCGTATCGATGCAGATTGAGGGGCTGAGTGCTGCTGGCACGGAAAGGGGCAAAGGTGTGTTACACATTCACATCAGCACACCTCTGAACAAACGCTACTTTAAACTGACTGCATTCCGTGATCATCGTAAGGCATTTTAGATGCGGTATCATTCCAAGCTTTTTCTAGATCGGATAGGTCGTACTCTCCATTGTCCCAATGAGAAACCCCTTCCAAAGCCTCCATGAATCGATCTAATCTTTCATTGTAATATTGCGCATTGGATAGTTCGCTATTTTTAAGTGCTATAAAATCACTGATTGTAAACGTTTTTTCGCTCGTCATGCTTTTATTTCCCAAACTAGTAAATAGGTATATTGGCTCATACTAAGCGCATTAGGTTTAATATGTCAAAATGTGGTTTCTAGGACAATGGCAGTCAGCTACTCTGGCTCGTTTTGGGGCAAAAGTGAGTTAGAGCCGAACGTCCGAAAATGGCACATATGCGAGTGTCAGATTTGATTGAGTCCTGTTAATCACACCTGTTAATCGAATCTGACAGATCAAGTTAAGACTTATTCACTTTTTATCTGGCGCGACTAAGGAATTTAAGACCATCTTCTTTCGAAGCTGGAGCTGTTATTGCAAATTGATTAGAGATTTAAATTTACCTTAAATATTAACACTTTCGGTAAATCTCATGTTCCATATCGTGTACGTTGACACTTAAACTATCAGAGTCCCGACAATAAATTTGCAAGCAATGCAGTAAGCTTTCACTGAGCTGCTGTTTTTGTTCAATACTGCGTCCAGCCATAATATGCACGGCAATATGGATAAACCCTTCCTTACCGTCACCTAGTTGATAATGGGTGTAAGCTATAGCGCGAGTTTTGATCGTTGGCAGTTCAAACAAGCCGGTCGCAAATGCAGCATTGTGTATTTTTTCAACCAACACTTGCGGTAACACGGGTAAATCTTCTGAGTGCTCAATAATAATGTGCGGCATGATCTGGTTACTTCCCTTAAAAACGGTATGTGAAGCCCAAGCTGGTTTGAAATTGATTAAGTACATCGCCATCAAAATGCCATAAACATTGATTGTCTTCATCCGTTGGTAAGGTGCAAGAAACGTTACTGGCGTTATTAACTATCGTCGCTAGCCAACGAGTTTCAAATAAAACCCGTGCTTGGTCGTTAAATAAGTATTCAAATCCACCATATAAGCCACTGGCAAAGAACGTATCTGAGCTGGCAAAATTAGGCTTTACATGGTTAGCGCCAATTTGTGCGCCAACATAGCCGTTGATACGGTTGCCTAAAGGTACTTCAACGGCACTTTGAAATAAAAAATACTGCATTTCTACATCAAGCCCTGGGGATGATTGAAAATCACTTTTCGTATTTGAAAAATAAAACCCATAACGAGCCGAATCGATAGTTCTATCAATGCTAAAAGCAAGGTGATTACTATCTTCAAGCTCAATCGCTAAGCCTTCTTCGGTCTGTAATGATTGATTAAAGCTTTTACCCGTGTAAACACTGAGTGAGTAACCAGCTGCTGCGCCGTGACTTATTAGCAGTAAACAAAGTAATGTGAATGCTTTTTTCATTGTGTCGGTGCTCGTTGTTGTGATTTATTTGAGTTAGTATTGAAACATAGTTAAATGTAAGCCACAAACCGTTCTACTTATTTGGAGCAAGGAAAATTATGAAAGCGATTATATTTGGCGTATTGGCAAGTTTACTGATCACGCTATCGGGTTGTTCTGACGATGCTGCATCAGTTAGTTTAGGGTTATTTACCACCAAAGATATTAAAGTGGTATCGCAGCAGGACCCTTTAATCACGGGGGTTACTTGTCATATAAGTCATGTTGAAGCGAATTTAGACTTTTCTGATCCATCGGATATGTCAATTTCATGTCGTCAAACTGGGCCAATTACCGCAGAACAGTTGCAAGCGATTGATCGTAGTAAGTCAGGTGAGGTGGTATTTAAATCATCAAAAAGTATTTTATTTAAATCGTTAAAAGTGCGTCGCATTTATGATGCAGAAACTCGTACTTTGCTGTATTTATCATATTCAACTAAAGAATCAACGGGTAGTCATCATCATGCACTATCGACTGTGCCATTGTATAACACCCAAGCGTGGGCGTGGGCACAACAGCAAGAGTAATCCAATGCAATGGGTATAAGTAAAAAGAGCAGACTATGTTAGCGTTATTTAAAAGCAAACCCTTATTAGAGCAGCAAGAGCAGCAATGGCTGATTGATACCTTTGTGTGGGCGGTGGAAAATTTTGACAGTGATTACTTTATTAGTCATTCGCAGTTAGTACTGCCAAATCATCAATGTTTTCCTGATGCGGTGTCAAGTATTGAGGAAATGGCGAGTAAAGTGTTTGAGCGCGTAGTGGGTTATGCAGGGTTACAGGCGTGGCCAATCAAGCTGGTGGCTCCGCAACAATTACAGCCGCAAGTATTTCCACATTTTGCCTTTAGTAATTATTTACGCGGTGAGCGAAGCCAGTTAATTGTACCGCCTAGTCATAATGTGAATGTGTCATTTAATCCTAATCAAATTAATCAGCCACAAGACTTAGTGGCCAGCTTTGCCGGTACCTTAGCCACCATTATGATCCATCATGTCGGTGTGCTGCCCCCAGGCGGAAAAGAGTTTTTACCGCAAGCGGCAGATGCATTGGCGTGCTTTTTAGGTTTTGGAGTGATGATGAGCAATACTGTTTACCAGTTTAAAGGCGGCTGCGGTTCTTGCTATAACCCGTATGCAAACAGGCAAGCAGCACTTAGCGAAGCGCAAACGGTATTTATGCATGCACTGGTTTGTCACTTTAAAGGCCATCAAGACTCTAAAAAGTATTTAAAGCCGCATTTACGTAGCCAATTTAAAAAGGCGCAGAAAGAGATCAAAGCCTTAGTCAACGATACAGCTAATCCGCTGTTGTTAGCACTTGATGAGCAAAAAGCAGGGTGATAAGTGGTTTATTTAGATGAATTTTTATTAATTGCACTGGCACATTTTTTTGCTGTAGCAAGCCCCGGCCCTGATTTTGCCATTGTACTTAAACAGAGTATTCAACAAGGGCGAGCTAATGCATTGTGGACCAGCTTTGGGGTTGGCTTGGCAATTTTGCTCCATGTTAGTTATTGCTTGTTAGGTGTCGCGGTGCTTTTAACGCAATCACCAAACGTATTTATGGCATTAAAATATTTAGCGGGTGCATATTTGGCGTATATAGGCGTGCAAGCTCTCAGAGCTGCAAAGCCTGCAACAGCACAACAAGAAACCACTTCACAATCCGTTGCGGCTGAATCAAGTTGGATTGCTTTTCGTCGTGGTTTTTTAACCAATGCGCTAAACCCCAAAGCAACGTTATTTTTTATGTCGTTATTTACCTTAGTGATCAGCCAATCAACACCGCTAATTATCCAAGCAGGCTATGGGCTTTATATGGCATTAGCAACTTGGCTGTGGTTTTCGTTTTTATCTTTAGTGTTATCAAAACCTAATGTGCGCGGTTTTTTTCAAAAAAGTGGCCATTGGTTTGACCGTGGTATTGGCGTTATCCTCATTGCATTAGCAATAAGAATTGTGGTGTAAAAAGGCTCAGTGATCTGGATTTTGCTTAAGTGAAGTAGGTGGGTATGGCTGTATATAATTTTTCGTTTGGTTCTAATATGTCATCTAGTCGTTTATTGGCACGATTACCAAACGCGCGGCGTATTGGTACGGCAACATTGTTTGGCTATGAGTTAAGCTTTGATATGGTCAGTAGCGATGGTTCAGGAAAAGGCAATGTACGGCCTTCAAATGATGATAATGCCCACGTTTATGGAGTGGTATACCAACTTAATGACGACGAAAAAACGATTTTAGATGCCATTGAAGGGCCACGTTATGACTGTGTTGATATTCAGGTTACGCTACTCGATGGGCAAAAAATAGCGGCACATTGTTATATGGCCAATACGACTGACACAAACATCCTGCCCTATGATTGGTATATGCAGCACGTTTATCGCGGGGCACTTGAAGCAGGCGTGCCAAATGCGTACAGTGAAGCCATAAAATCTCGGCCAACATGCCAAGATAGCGATACAGTACGTGCGGCTATTGAGTTTGCTGTACATAAAAATAAAAACTAAAACTTACCCCAAGGATTGTTATGACGTTAACAAAATTAGCGATAGCTGGCGCATTATTGACAGGTTGTGCATTTAATAGCTACGCCGACATTGACACTACCCAGATTGAGCAAGTAATTAAAAATTCAATGGCGCGTTTTGATGTCCCAGGAATGGCTGTGGCCGTAGTTGAAAACGATAAAGTTATTTTGGCTAAAGGCTTTGGGGTTAGCAATTTAGATACCGGTAATAAGGTGAATAAAGATACTTTATTTGGTATCGCATCCAATACCAAAGCATTCACTGCCGCAGCATTAGCTAAATTAGTTGATGAAGACAAAATCAGTTGGGATGATAAAGTAATTGATCACCTCCCTGAGTTTCGCTTGTATGACCCTTATGTAACCCGCGAACTGACGATCCGTGATTTATTAAGTCACCGTAGTGGCTTAGGGCTTGGCCAAGGCGACTTAATGATTTGGCCTGATACCGACAAATCGATTGAAGATATTTTAGCAGGCCTCAAATATTTAAAACCCGCCAGCAGCTTTCGCAGCAAATACGCCTATAACAACTTGATGTTTGTCACCGCCGGTGAAGTGGTGGCGCGTGTTTCTGGTATGAGCTGGAATGATTACATCGAAAAAAATATTCTGCAGCCTTTGCATATGGATAATTCCCGTGCGGGGTTTTCACGTATTCCAAAAAGTAATCAAAACTGGGCAACCGGCCATATTCCAATGGATGGCAAGTTACACCCATTTTTTGTTAACTATTTAGAAGATTTTCGCGGTGCCGGCGCGATTGCATCAAGTGTCAGTGATATGAGCCAATGGCTACGCACCCAATTAGCGCATGGCACAATGCCAAATGGCGAGCAACTGTTTAGTGAAAAACAACAAGCGCAAATGTGGCATCCGCATATCACCTCACTGGCTTCAAAAAGTGCGTATGAGGCTTACCATCAGCAATTTAGAGGTTATGGCTTAGGTTGGAGTATTGAAGATTTCCATGGCATTAAAAAGTTAGGCCATGGTGGTGGTATTTTAGGCATGGTATCGCAAGTCACGTTATTGCCGGAGAAAAACCTCGGGATTGTGATCCTAAGTAATCAACAAGCGTTTAGTGCTTTATCGGCAGTGACCTATGAAATACTTGAAGATGCACTCGATTTAGAAGATAAGGATTGGGTTGAAACACTCGCTAAAAAGCACTTTGAAGGTAAGCAAAAAGCCTATGCCAATGCTAAACCTGAAGCACCAGCTGACTATCAGCCACAATTACCTAATATTAGCTACACTGGCACCTTGCACGATGATTGGTATGGCGATGTGGTGATTGAAGAGCTAGACGGTAAGTTACGGATTGATTTCACGCATACCAAACGTTTAAAAGGTCAACTAGAGCATTACACGGGCAATACCTTCATTGTTAAGTGGGATGAAAAGTTACTGGAGGCTGATGCTTACATTAGCTTTACTATGAGTAGTAAAAATCGCGTGGTTGAGGCAAAAATGCGCGCTGTTTCAACAGCTGTAACCGATTTTAGCTTTGATTTTAGAAATTTGACCCTCAAAGCCAAACAGTAATAGTTGACGCACATAAACCAAAGTCGCAAAGCCACTGTTTAGTGGCTTTGTTATAGTTATCGCGTAAATTAGTTTTTGGAGCTGTTATGCGTACTGCGATTATTTCCCATCCTTTTTGTCGGAAGCACAAAATGATTGACGATCATCCTGAGTGCCCTGAGCGCTTAGATGCGATTGCCGATCGTTTGTTAGCAAGCGGGTTAGATATTGCTGTACAGCAAAAGCAAGCTCCCAAGGCATCCCGCGACCATTACTTATTAGCTCACGATGAAGCCCTTGTTGCGCTGGTGGAAAATAGCATACCAGAGCAAGGTTTAACGTCACTTGATGGTGATACCTGGTTATGTCCTGATTCACTGATGGCCATTGAGCGTGCGGTAGGAGCTGGGGTTTTAGCTGTTGATGAAATATTAGCGGATAACCTTGATGCCGCATTTTGCTCGGTACGGCCACCGGGTCATCATGCAAACCGTACCACCTCTGCCGGCTTTTGTGTGTTTAATAACTTAGCAATTGCGGTGAAATACGCACAAAGCAAAGGGGTTAAGCGCATTGCGATTGTCGATTTTGATGTTCATCACGGTAATGGCACCCAAGACATTTTTATTGATGATGAAAATGTATTATTTTGTTCGTTATTTCAATACCCGTTTTACCCCAATACTGCGATTGAAAATAATGCCACGCTAGTTAACTCGCCGTTGCCAATAGCCAGCGATGGCAATGATTTAAAAGCGCTTTATAATCAGCAGTGGTTACCTAAGTTGACAGAGTTTAAGCCTGAGTTATTGTTTATTAGTGCAGGCTTTGATGCCCACCTTGAAGATGATATGGCAAGCCTAAAGTTCGTTGAAGATGATTATGCTTGGCTTACAGAACAGCTTGCGCAACTTAGTAACAAACTTGGCTGTAAAGGTATTATCTCTTATTTAGAAGGTGGTTATGCACTTTCAGCCCTTGGCCGTAGTGCTATTGCCCATGTAAAAGCATTAACTCAAAGCGACTAAATTAAATGCTTGCTGTGGAGTGAGTTGCTCTATCTTACTTAAACAACAGTGCCCCTCGTTAGCTAAATACTGTTTAACGTAGTGAGTTAATTGTTCACTGCACAGTGCTTGGCAAGGCTCGCCATCAAGAGTGTGGTAACTGCCATTATGATCTAACAAAGTTACTTGTGCTTGCGTGTCTTTATTCATTCCATATAAAAAATCATCTACGTCACTTGGCTGAGTAACGACTTCTAGCTCTTCATTATAAATAATGATTTTTGGGTATGGCATGTTTATTTATTGTCCTAAATCAAATTGTCATTTATTGGCTTAATTATACTTGTTGGTTCGTGTAAAGCTAGGGATGCTGTAATGCCAAAAAGTAGTCGTTACCAGAAAGTTTGTGATGTATTCACTGATAAAGTACTTTCATGTAGTAAATACACGCAACTTATCGATGTCGTAAAGTTAATGCGGGCGCATAATGTCAGCGCTATTTTTGTGCAAGAAGGCCAGCAGATATGCGGTATCTGGACTGAAGCTGATTGCATTAAGCTCGATTTTACCGACAGTAATATTAAGCACCTTGAGATCCGTAGTGTGATGTCGAGCCCTGTTTTAAGTATTTCATCTTCGCAATTACTGAGCGATGCTGCGCTTGTTTTTCACCAGCATAACGTACGCCATTTATTGGTTGTTGATGAAAATGAGTTACCGTGCGGTGTGGTTAGTATTACTGATATCGTACGAAATCAGGGGCTTGATCATTATTTGCAATTTAGGCCGATTAAAGATCAATATCATCAAGATGTGTTAGTGGTGCCAAGTCATTGCGCTCTTAATGAAGCCGTTAGTATGATGCGAGAACGTGCAGAGCAAGTGATCTTAGTATATAACCAGCAACTAAACGAGCATGGCATTATTACTCAGCGAGATTTACTGCATCTGATCATTGCACCGAATAACGACATATCATGCTGGCAGTTGGCAAGCCGTCCTTTGTACCAAGTACACTCTAAAAGCAGTTTGTTTGATGCTTATCGATTAATGTCAGAAAACAATGTACGCCATTTAGTTGTCAGTGACGAACAAGCAATTAAAGGGGTACTTACCCTTGAGCACCTTATTAATGAAATAGAAAATGCGTATTGCAGTGAGCTTGAAAAAGTACTTGAGCAGCGTGATATAGCGCTGCAGCATTCACAACGTAACCTGTACTTAGCCAATAAGATTATTGATGCATCATTAGATGGCATTATGATCACTCAGCAAGATGGGGTGATCATTCAAGTTAACCCGGCTTTTACAGTGCTGACTGGTTATAAACCAAAAGACGTCATCGGCCAGCACCCGCGCATTTTAAGTTCAGGTAAACACAGTAAAAATTTTTATATTAAAATGTGGCAATCAATTGTAGAAAAAGGGGTATGGCAAGGGGAGATCTGTAATCGCAAAAAAAATGGTGATGTGTATGTTGAATGGCTCACCATTATTAAAATACGTGAGCCTAATAGTGATGAAATTGTTTACGCGGCTATTTTTAGTGATATTACTGAGCGTAAAAATGCAGAAGAGAAAATTGTTCAACTTGCTTATTTTGATGAACTAACGGGGCTGCCAAATCGGCGCTTATTTAATGACCGATTAAGCATGGCATTAGCCGCGGCGCATCGCTGCAATGATATGCTTGCCGTGATGTTTATTGACCTTGATCGCTTTAAAGAAATTAACGACAGCTTAGGCCACAGCGCCGGTGATGTGCTGCTAAAATTAGTTGCTAAACGAATACAAAGTGTTTTGCGCGAAGGCGATACTTTAGCTCGCTTAGGCGGTGATGAATTTGTGGTGCTATGCGAAATCGATGATATTGCAGCGGTAATAAGCATAGCGGATAAAATACTCAGCTACTTAAATACGCCTTTTCAACTTGAAGGCTTTGAGGTGGGCGCTACGGCATCGATTGGCGCTGCGGTTTACCCTGATGATGGGCTTGATAGTGAAACGCTGCTCAAACATGCTGATATTGCTATGTATCGTTCAAAAGCAGTGGGTCGTAATTCGTTTCAGCTATTTAAATCATCAATGAATGCCCGTTCATTAGAGCGCTTGGCGATGATGAGTCGGTTTCAGCATGCCCTTGAAAATGACGAGTTTGAATTGTACTTTCAACCTAAGCAATGTTTAAAAACCAATAAAATTAAAGGGGTAGAAGCTCTTTTGCGCTGGCATGATCCAGCTCTTGGGCTGATCTCACCGGCACAGTTTATTCCTCTGGCAGAAGAATTAGGTTTAATTGTCAAGCTCGATCTTTGGGTGCTTAATAATGCCGGTATCCAGTTGGCTTTGTGGCAAAAACTGGGCATAACCGCAGGGCGTTTGGCTATCAATATCTCGGCTTGTCACCTTAGCCAAGGCAAGTTATCGAACAGTGTTGAACAGATGCTACAGCGCTATAACTTGCCAGGCCATTGCTTGGAAATAGAGCTCACTGAAAGCAGTTTTATTAGCTCATTGAGTCAGGCTAAAAAAGAGTTACAGCAACTAAAAAAAATGGGCGTACAGATTGCACTTGATGATTTTGGTACCGGTTATTCTGCTTTGAGTTATCTGACAAAACTACCCATAGATACGTTAAAAATAGACGCTAGCTTTATTGCGAAAGTCCCCGATGAATATGGCAATAGTGAAGTGGTTGCTGCTATCGTTGCGATGGCAAATAGTTTAAATTTACAGGTTATTGCCGAAGGGGTGGAAAAGCTTGCCCAGTATAGTTATTTATTGGCTATAGGCTGCGATGTGATCCAAGGTTATTACTATTGCCGCCCGTTAACGCAGCGGCAATGGTTAGAGTTTTATCAGTTAAAAAATCAACCTACAGTAACATCATAAGAGGTAAATTTACGGATGTTGATAACGCCAGTATCAAAAATTAAATACTGGCCTTTGATGCCGTTTAAAATACCACTTACTACGGGCTCTTTATCAAAGTTAAAAGAGCTAATTTTGGTTGGGTAAGCAGTAACCGGGAACTCTAAATCAACAACCTCTTCATCTAATTGCTCAATAGCTGTGGCACCAAATAGCTCTGCCAGTTCATTGAGCTTGTCTGCGATTTGTGGAATTAACTCAGCCGCGGCGGCTTTTAAGTCAAGCACTTCACTTTGACCTTTGAGCATATTACGCCAGTTGGTTTTATCGGCAATAAACTGCGCAAGTGCCACTTCCACTAAACCAGATTGCAACCGCGTTTGTACTTTAAAAATAGGCAGCGCTTGAGTTGCACCTTGGTCAATCCAACGAGTTGGTATTTGTGTATGGCGAGTAATACCGACTTTAAGCCCTGAGGTGTTAGCTAGATAGACATAATGTGGGATCATGCAGTTTTCTTCACCCCACTGCGGCTCACGGCAAGTACCTTGGTCATAATGACAGGTTTCAGGTTTCATAATACACATATCACAACTAGCGAGTTTGCGCATACATACGAAGCAATGTCCTTGCGAGTAACTTTTTTTGGTTTTTTTACCGCAGCTTGAGCATAAAATTGCGCCATTAAAAGTTAAAGTGAGTTGTTTACCGATATACGCATTTAGATCGACTAACTCATCACCCACAGGTAAATAATACTGAATTGGTTGTGTTAGCGATGATTTTAGTTTTTTGAGAGTACCTTGCATCTTTACGCCCCTAAAGATGTGAAAAAGGGGATTTTATCAGTTTTGTGGCTACTTTGCTTAAATACCTAAACATGATTAGTCGTTGAAGATGATTTTTATAGAATAGTTATTTATCGGCAAGCCACAGTAAGTAATCATCGACAGCAATGGCTTTGGAGTAATAATACCCTTGGCCATAATCTGCGCCCATAGTGCGTAAAAGTTGTTGTGTTGTTGCATCTTCTACGCCTTCAGCCGTCACTTTTAAACCAAGACTATGGGCCATTTCAATCGCAGCCTTAACAATGACTTTGTTGGCGCTATGAGTAGGTAGGTCGATAATAAATGATTTGTCTATTTTTAAGGTTGAAAAATTGTAGCTAACAAAACAATTTAGTGACGAATAGCCAGTACCAAAATCATCTAAAATTACTTCAATACCAAGGTGTGTTAATTGTTCAACTAAGTTAATCATTTGCTGTTGGTTTACAATTAAAGCTGACTCAGTCAGTTCAAATTTAAGTTGTTTGGCGGGAACATTATGTTTAAGTAAGGTGTTTTCTATTTTCTCAATTAAATTATGGATCATTAAGTTCTTAGCGCTTAAATTAACACTGACTTTATGCTCGGTATAACCGGCATAATTGAATTTAGCGATATCTTGACAAGCTTTATCCAGCACCCATAAGGTGAGCTCGTTGATAAGCCCTGTACGTTCGGCTAATAAAATTAATGACTCAATATTGAGCTGTTCGTAAGGTGCATTAGGCCAGCGCAATAAAGCTTCACTACCAATCGTTTTACCTGAGTGTAAATTTATTTGTGGCTGATGATAAATCGTTAATTGGTCTGCTTTTAAAGCATTTTGAAATGCGGTTGCTAAGCTTATATTCATCATCGTGGGCATGGTTTTTGGCGGGCTAGTTGGGCTGGTTATGTGTGGTGCTTCTGCCAATGAAAGATAGCCATTTTGTAACCAGCTATCAAAGCCGTTTTCGTTGTCTAAGGCACAATAACCTATTGAATAACTTAGCTGTAAATCAAACCCTTGGACAGGATAATGTTTTGGTAACCCCTTCATCACTTTGCTGAGATTTGCATGCAGTGTGTGGGTGCTTTGGGTTTTAACTGAAACAAATGCGAGTACCCCGTTGCCTAAGTCAGCAATCCGTGGGCAGGTG
>NZ_DRGM01000011.1 GCF_011050055.1 Pseudoalteromonas prydzensis
GTTTTAATTTATATGTGGGTGATTAGCTCAGTTGGGAGAGCATCGCCCTTACAAGGCGAGGGTCACTGGTTCAAGTCCAGTATCACCCACCACATATAAAACCTCTTAATACTCTCAATCAAACCTTACGTTATACTCTTTAATTGATAATTAGCTCAGCTGAAAAGAAAGAGCATCGCCACCCTTCACAAATAATGGCGAGGGTCGCAGGTATCAAGTCCAGTATCACCCACCACATATAAAACCTCTTAATACCCTCAATCAAACCTTACGTTATACTCTTTAATTGATAATTAGCTCAGCTGAAAAGAAAGAGCATCGCCACCCTTTACAAATAATGGCGAGGGTCGCAGGTATCAAGTCCAGTATCACCCACCACATATAAAACCTCTTAGTAATTCAGTTAAAAACAAAATTCGAAAAGCCTCCAAATACGTTAATTCTTTTCCAAATCTTAAACTCTTTTAATATATTCTTTAATGGATAATTGGCTCAGCTGAAAAGAAAGAGCATCGCCACCCTTCACAAATAATGGCGAGGGTCGCAGGTATCAAGTCCAGTATCACCCACCACATATAAAACCTCTTAATAATTCTGTCAAAAATAAAATTCAACAAAACCTCTAATACGCTAGTTCTTTTGCAAACCTTAAACTCTTTTAATATGTTCTTTAATGGCTAATTAAGTTTGAGAAACATCAACCAAGGCGCTTAACAAGCCTAGGCTCTCCTATCACTATAAAAACCCTCAAGCAATAACACGCTATAATTGAGCAGCTTGAAAAAGCCCATAACTGATTAAAAATATGAAGTCTGCGGTTTTAAATTTTAAATTCCCTTGTCAGCGACTAGACTGTTTATTATAGTCTCTGATACGTTCACGTGGTCACAAGTCTAATGCCAGCAAAGATTTTTTCTAATGCAAAAATACTAATAGTTGAAGAGCAACCACTTGCTCAAAGCTATATGAAACAATCGCTCGAAAAATTAGGCTTTCGGCAATTACGCTTTGCTGAGCATGCAAATTCAGCTAAAGAGCAGTGCACCAGTGAACAGTTTGATCTCATTGTATGCTCTTTTAATCTGAGCAAAAATCAAGATGGCTATCAGCTGTATGAAGAATTACGGGTTAAACGTCTAATAAAAAACTCCACTGGCTTCATTTTTATTTCTGCTGAGACTAGCGGCTCCCTTGTGCATAGTGTTTTAGAGCTGCAACCTGATGATTTTTTAGTAAAGCCCTTTACCATCTATGATCTTAAAACGCGTATCGAACGAATACTGCTACGTAAAAGCAACTTACAAGTAATATATAACTACATCGACGATGGAAATGACTCCAAAGCATTAAAAGAGATCAACACTGCACTAGATAAAAAAGGCAATGCTTACAGTGCAATACTATTACGTTTAAAAGGCGATGCCCTGCTTCGCTTAAAACGTGCAGACACAGCAAAAGTCTTTTTTAAATCCGTATTAGACATTCAAAAATTCGCTTGGGCCAAGGTAGGGTTAGTTGAAGCATTAATTGCGAATAATGAACATATTCTTGCACAAAGAATGCTTAGAACGATGCTACAACGCCATGAAACACGATTAGTTGCACTGGATTTGCTGGGTAAGTTAGAAATAAAATTAAACCAGTTCGAATTAGCGCAAGATTTTTTAAGTCAAGCGGTTGATATTGCACCACGTAATATAGATCGTCAAAAGTCACTTAGCCATGTTTCACTGATCAATCACGATTATGAAAAGAACTACCTAACACAAAAAGACATCGCTAATTTTGCCAAGCACTCAATTCACGATCACCCCGATGTCTATTTAAACGCAGCACGAGCAGGTATTGACTTTGCCTTAACAACAGATCAAAGCGACCAAATTCAACGTATTTCAAGACAAACCAATAAGTACTTAACTGACTTAAAAAGCCAGTTTCCAAACAGTCATAATCAAGCGCAAATTGATGTACTAAATGCCCGCCTACACTACCTAAAAGACGAGCATCAAAAAGCGAAAATGCTGATCGAGCAACTCGATGATGACGATAATCATATTCGCTCGGTGGATGGCGCGCTTGATAAAGCAAAAGCATTTCATGAGCTGGGCTTTCATCATAAAGCACAATCACTGTTCAACCAAATTATCAGCCATTGTGAGCGTCACCCTACGGTTAGTGATCCGGTTTATTTAAAGTATATTCAGCAGCAGCAAAGCGAGCGTCGCGATATAAAAATGGGACCGAAAGAACTTAATAACCATGCAGTGACTCAGTTTAATCGTGGTCAATTAAATACCGCGCTTGAGGCTTTTACTCAGGCATTTAGAGTCATGCCTCGTAACTCCAGCATTGCTTTAAATTTATTGCAGTGTCTATTTGATAATACCAAACAAAATGGCCAAACATTAAATACCATGATGGCAAAGAAATGTTATGCGTTACTAAATACAACGGCGCTGGATAACGAGCAACAGCAACGCTTTAATAAAATAGTGCTGCAAGCGACCGCGATGGGGCTAACACTTACGGATTTAGAAGAGTCTGGTAAAACTAAATAAACTATTTAAATAGCTGTCGTTTAGGCACCATGAAAGATAATAAATTTATAAGAAACTACTGTGATAACCATTCTGAGTCCTACTGGATTAATAAATTAAATCCAGTAGGACGTTGATAAGCAAGATTAGTTATTATAATTTTTGTAATGATACGGCATTGATACAATAACGCAGACCACTTGGCATTGGGCCATCTGGGAATACATGCCCCAAGTGCGCATCACACACGTTACATACCGTTTCTATTCTTTGCATGCCATAGCTTTTATCACTGTTGTAAGCAATTGAATTTACTTCTGCTGGCTGAGTAAACGATGGCCAGCCAGTACCGCTATCAAACTTTTCATCGCCATCAAACAACAAGTTATTACAGCACACACAGGCATATTTACCTGGTTCAAACAAGGTGCAGCTGTCAGAGCTGTGTGGCCGCTCCGTGCCTTTGTTGCGGGTAACATAAAACGCTTGTTCGGTTAGTTGTTCACGCCACTGCTGCTCGGTTTTGACTACTTTACGGCTCGGCTTTGGATTACCTTTATTGGCAAAATTTAGAATATCATTCCAATTCAACATAACTGACCTCATTGAGTAAGATGGGTTAATTTCATTCAATTATAATTGCCTGCTTTTCATGCTCTGTAAAAAGACCATTAAAGTAATGCATAAGTTCAGCTTTAGAGGCTGGCAAGCTAATCACACATTGGCGCTGCTCGCTGGAAAAAATAGTGCATTGATCATCACGGCACTGTATTTTCTCAATACTAGCAATTAACAGCCACTGCGGACCATGCGTCCTATCGAAAAATCCAGACAAGGTAAACAGTAAAAGGTGTTGTTGCTCACGCTGAATAAATTTACTGAGCGGGTTACGCGCTATAAAGAGTGGCGTCAGCCGATAACAACATGAGCTAAATACAAACAGCCATAAAGCGATTAAAAATACAAACCAAGCCTGTTGAAATAGCCCTGTAAATACGCTCAACAATAATAATACGATGCCAAAACAACCGACGATCAACGCCAATCGTTGATTAATTTTTTGCATTGCTGTTCCTAAGTACTCTTATTATCGGTTTCTGGATCGGGCCAGTCATTAAAAAACACCGTTAAATAACGGCTTTTGGCTAAATACAGTAACACCCACAACACAGTTACCATTTGCAAGGCTAAAAACATCGAGAACTGATAATAGCTATGGGCGGCTTGAATAACCAACCAACTTAAGTCGACTGCAGCACAGACCAATAATGGCCAACGCATAAAACGCCATATTCGGGCAAAACGTGCTGCATTCTCAGCACTTTTTTGCGGCCTGCGCAAACAAAACACCACCGCCGGAATAATCGCAATAGCGCCAATGGCCAAAGCACTGAAAAAATCACTTTTTGAGCGAAATGCCAACGACATTAAATCAAGCTCAGGACGACGGCTAAGCGCCGCTATGATCCAAATAAAGTACGCACGCAGCAATACCAATAAACTTAAATGAAATGCGATTGGTGTACGGTATGTGCCGTACTTATCCCAGTACTCTGGCCCATAACGTTTCATAGCTGGTTTTTCCTATCGGCTAGTATGCCAAGTAAGATAAATGCCGTGATCACCGTTATCCCTAACCAACGCGTGCCAAAAAACATCAATAACTGGCTAATTAACGGCGTCACAAATACCACTAATAAACCAAAACCGAACCCAGTTACCAGTACAAATACACAGACTCTCACTATAAAGTGACGCCTTGCTACAAAGCGTTTCGTCGTTTTAATAATTTCATTGGCATACAAAGACACCAAACAAACCACCAATAATAATGCAATATTATACAAGTACGGTTTTAGCCACTGACCGAAAGTCAGCGCTAGATTCTGAAAAAGCACAATAATACTATCCATTATGTTTCACCAGTAACGCAATTAAATCATCTTCGGTCAGAACATCAATTCCTAACTCTTGCGCTTTAGTCAGCTTAGAGCCGGCTTTTTCACCTGCAATCAAGGCATCTGTTTTCGCTGATACACTGCCAGACACTTTTGCGCCTAATTGTTGTAAACGTGCTTTGGCGTCATTACGATTAAGCTCGTTCAAAGTCCCTGTTAACACGTATGTTAAACCCGCTAGTGGCTGTGAATCCTCACTTGGCGGAATAAGTTCAGGCCAATGAATACCCTGCTCTATTAAGGCAGTTACGACATCTAAGTTGTGCTGTTCAGCAAAAAAACCACGTACATGCTTGGCTACAATCTCACCGACATCACTCACTTCAACTAACGCTTCAGTGGTAGCCGTGGTTACTTTTTCAAGCGTTAAAAAGTGATTTGCTAAGTTTTGCGCCGTCGCTTCACCCACTTCTCGAATACCTAAAGAGTATAAAAACTTAGCCAAGGTGGTTTGTTTCGCATCATCAAGTGCTGCAACCAGATTTTTCGCTGATTTTGGCCCCATCCGTTCAAGTGACTCAAAATGCCCTTGCTTAAGGATAAATAAATCTGCAGGGGTTTTAATGAGCTCTCTATCCACCAGCTGCTCAACAATTTTATCACCTAGGCCATCGATATCGAGTGCTTTGCGTGAGGCAAAGTGTTTAATTGCTTCTTTGCGCTGTGCTTGGCACACCAGGCCGCCAGTACAGCGCGCTACGGCTTCGCCTTCTATACGCTCAACATGAGAGTCGCAAATTGGGCAAGTTGCCGGAAACTCGATTTCCTTGGCATCAATTGGGCGACGCTCTAACACCACTTGGGTGATCTGTGGGATCACATCACCAGCGCGGCGAATGATCACCGTATCGCCAATTTTTACACCCAAACGATCTATTTCATCACGATTGTGTAACGTTGCATTTGAAACCGTAACACCACCAACAAACACCGGCTCTAAACGCGCTACAGGGGTAATTGCCCCCGTGCGTCCAACCTGAAATTCAACATCCAGTAACTGAGTGATCTCTTCTTGCGCAGGGAATTTATACGCAATCGCCCAACGCGGAGCACGCGCCACAAACCCTAACCGCTCTTGTAGTGCTTTGTTGTTTATTTTGATCACTACGCCATCAATTTCATATTTAAGACTACTGCGA
>NZ_DRGM01000012.1 GCF_011050055.1 Pseudoalteromonas prydzensis
ACTTTATTAAAAATCTAAACTCAAGTTTTACTCGACTTACTAAGTAGCTCATGCCCCGCTATGCGTTGCGCTCTGCCGTCTCAGTGGGGTCGCATTATAGGGCGCCGCGGATTTTACGCAAGCGTTTTTTAAAGAAAACTTCAAATAAAGTGCAACTCGTACAAAAAACACACTAAAACACATAAAACACATGGTTTTCTGGACAAAAAACAAACAAACTTTTCTCGAGAGGATCTTGAGTATTACTTAAATTTAGTATTTAGCAAGTTTTTAGTATAAAAAAGCACCATTTCGCTGTGGTGCTTTCAATATCTGCTATAAACCTGCTTAATATAATATGCTGTAGAGCTTTCTACGATATTTAGCGGCTAAGCTATCGCCATCAGGTAAAGACGCTATAACCTCTAAAAAGGTTGGTTTTGCTTGAGCAAAATTTAAGTCCTTTTTCAAAATGTTAAAAAGTAGCTCTAACGCCTCTTCTTTGCGACCCGCTTGATTTAATGCATCAGCAAGTTCAGCTTGAATTTCTAAATCATTCGGGTATTTTTCAACTTGGCTTTGTAGTGCTTTTATTTCTGGAGATTCTTGTGCTAAAAGTGCTTGCTCGCACTTTGCTTGAATATTAGTGAAATAGGCATCACGTTCATTTTCTGCAACAGAGGCCAATAATGCTTGTGCATCATCAAGCTTATGTATTTGAATACAGATATCTGCCAACACCAATTTAATACGGGCATTAGTGGTATCTAACTCGTAAGCTTGCTTTGCATAGTTAAACGCACTGTTAAGGTCTTGTGTTATTAAAGCTTGTTTGGCTTGCTCTAACAAAAGTTCATGCTGTGCTGGTAAATGCTTTGCTAATACATCACGCACTTGTTGCTCGGTCTGCGCACCAGCTAACATATCAACAGGCGCTGAGTCTTTTAAGAACACCAGTGTTGGCAGTGTTTGCAAACCAATTTGTTGTGCTAGTTGCGCTGCTAATTGCTGTTCAATATCACAATCCAACGTCGCAACAAGTAAATGTTCACCGTATTGGCTGGCAATTTTTTCTAAAATGGCTGCTTGTGATTGACACTCAGGGCTCTGTGCAGAGTAGAAACTAAGTAATACAAGTTTTTGTTGTGAAGTTTCACCTAATACTTGCTGAAGGTTTTGCGGATTAACATTTACCATATTATTCATTACGATTGATTGCCATATCAGACTATTTAGGGTTTTATATGGTGGCAGATACAATAATTACAAGTCCAGATCACAAGCCATAAATCAAAAAGGTCTTTTATGAAATTTCACAAAATTTACGCCGCCCTACTGTTTATAAGTCCATTGCTCAGTGCAACGACGTTAGATCTCAAGCTAGATAAAACCATGCCTGCGATTGAACAGCTTTATTTAGATTTACATCAATCCCCAGAGCTTTCCTACCACGAGCAACAAACAGGACAGAAAATAGCAAAACAACTCAAGCAACTTGGTTTTGATGTCACTGATAATGTTGGCGGGTTTGGTGTAGTGGGAATTTATAAAAATGGGAATGGCCCAACAATTATGATCCGCACCGACACCGATGGCTTGCCAATTATAGAGCAAACTGGCAAACCCTATGCTTCTAAAGTAACCGTTACTAATGATGAAGGTGCAACTGTTGGTGTTATGCATGGTTGCGGCCATGATATTCATATGAGTTCATTTATTGGCACAGCCCAGCAGCTAGTTATGCACCAAGATGCATGGCAGGGTACTTTAATGATGGTGGCACAACCTGCCGAAGAAGTAGGTGGTGGTGCAAAAGCAATGCTTAAAGAAGGGTTATTCTCTAAATACCCAACTCCTGATCATGTTATTGCTCTGCATGTCAGTGCCAGTGTACCTGCAGGCAAAGTAAGTATGAAAAACGAATACACTATGGCAAGTGTTGATTCAGTTGATATTACTGTAAAAGGTAAAGGTGGCCATGGTGCCTACCCACATACAACGATTGATCCTGTTGTGATCGCTTCACGCATTGTTTTAGCACTGCAAACAATAACGAGTCGCGAACTCTCGCCACTTGAACCTTCGGTGATCACCGTTGGCTCAATTCATGGTGGTTCTAAACACAATGTTATTTCCGATCAAGTAAAACTACAGCTAACACTAAGAAGCTACAATCCCGCAGTACGTTTACAACAAATTGCTGCAATTAAGCGTATTAGTAAAGGCATTGCGATTAGTGCAGGACTTGATGAGAGCTTAACCCCTGAAGTCTATGTGCATGAAGATGAATCAATCCCCTCAACTTACAATAACCCAGCACAAACAAATATTGTACGTAGTGCAATTAGCGCCGCAATTGGTGAAAGTAATGTACTTGAAACAGAAGCTGTTATGGCTGGTGAGGATTTTGGTTTATATGGCCGAACTGACAAAAATATTCCAATTACCTTGTTTTGGCTAGGTGGTGTTGAGCAAACTCAATACGCTGCTGCACAAAAATCGGGGGATACTCTACCATCGTTGCATTCAAGTAAGTTCGCCCCCGATTATAAGGTTGCACTGCCAACAGGGATAAAAGCGATGAGTAATGCCGCCGTTGCGTTATTTAACCAATAAATCGCCTACCCATAACAACTAAGCCGATTTGGGTTTTGCCTTGCTTTTAAAACGTCGCTTTTGCGGCGTTTTTGGTAATTGCGCAAATACTTGACTATTACACTGCCCGGCTTGATCGATAAAATGTGATAAATCGCTTAATAACGGTGTTAAAAACTGCTGGTAACTCATACGCTGTTCGGCAATGTCACCTAGTGAAGCTTCCCATTTTGCAGTTAAATCGGGGCTAGCTAACCCTTCGGGTAATACACCTATTAACGCTTTACCTGTCTGGGTAGCCAAAATTGATTTACCTTGGCGTTGTAAAAAGCGCCGCCTAAACAACAGCTCTAAAATACCTGCCCGAGTTGCTTCAGTCCCTAAGCCATCCGTTTCTTTAAGAATTTTTTTGATATCTGGATTTTTAACATAACGACTTATCCCCGTCATTGCACTTAACAGCGTTGCATCAGTGAAATGTGCCGGTGGCGTGGTCATTTTATCGATGATTTCGCCATGGCTACAATGAAGTTTTTGCCCTTTAACCAATGGCGGTAATGTTTGCTGATCTTTAAGCTCCGATCGGCCCATCAGCACTTTAAAGCCTAGCTCAACATCTTGTTTAGCATTGGCCTTAAATAAACCACCCGCTATGGTAACCTCAACTTTCGTTTCATTAAAAACATAATCAGGGTAAAACTGAATGAGATAATGACGACAAATCAAGCTATACACTTCGCCTTCATCGCTATTTAAACTTGCGGACTTTAACTGTTTAGCCGTGGGTATGATTGCATGGTGCGCAGCAACTTTGGCGTCATTAAAACACTTACTGCGCATGCGGGTATCAGCGCCTTGGCACGTTGCGTCACTTTGCCCACCATTAGTCGCGATTGCTTTTATAATACTGGCGGCTTCTTGATGATGGTCTTTTGGTAAATAGCGATTATCTGAGCGTGGGTAGGTGATAAGTTTATGGCGTTCATATAAAACTTGGCAAATATCTAACACCTTTTGTGCTGGCATCGTAAACGCTTTTGCTGCATCGATTTGTAGAGCTGATAAATTATACGGTAAAGGCGCTTGCTGTTTTTTCTGCTTTTGCTCAAGTGCCGTCACTTCGCCGGGTTGATCCGTGACACGTGCTGCAACATTTTCCGCAAGCCCTCGGTGCAATATCCGCCCCTCTTCGTCTTGATAAGGTTCGCACGCTTTGCTTGGTTGCCATTTAGCAGTAAAACTCTGTTGTTCTTGGGTATGTAAATGGGCAAACACTTCATAGAATGGTTTTGCTATAAAGTTAGCAATTTCATTATCACGATTTACCACTAGGCCTAAAATAGGTGTTTGTACTCGTCCAACAGAGAGTACATTACCAAACCCTGCTTTTTGCCCCGCTAGGGTATAAGCACGTGTCAGGTTCATGCCAAACAACCAATCAGCACGAGAGCGCGCAAGAGCTGAAACACTTAGGGGAATAAAGTCACGATTAGTACGCATACTCGCTAATGCTTTTTTAACTGCACTAACGTTTAAATCGCTGATCAATAACCGTTGGATACTGTGCTTTTTAGCTTGTGATAACTTGACTTGCTCAATCACTTCATCAACCAGCAACTGACCCTCGCGGTCGGGATCGCCAGCATGAACAAGCTGCTCAGCTTGCTTGATTAACTTTTTAAGAACAGTGAGTTGCTTACGGGTTTTAGATTTAGCCTTTAACTGCCATTGCTCAGGCACTATAGGTAAGTCATCAAAACGCCATTTTTTGTATTGTTCGCTGTAGTCATCCGGTTCAGCTTGTTCTAGCAAATGACCTATACACCAAGAAACACAATCGCCATTAGCCACTTCAATATAGCCATCATGTTTTTTATGAGGCTTTGGTAAGGCATCGGCAATGGCACGACCTAAAGATGGTTTCTCGGCTATATAAAGTTTCATTGGCCACTATCAACAACTGGTTATTTACACAGTAGTTTAGCACACGTAATTTAATCTACAAATAGTTAATGATTAGCTCTTTAGACTGCGATTTTTTCGCATAAATAAATACAACAGAGGAAGGTAGCACACAACGACAGTGCCAATATTGATTAACGGTAATAACGTTTTATATAGCATGGTACTATACGATAAATCCCAAAGGTGACGATCCACTAATCTAAATAATTGTAAAATAGGCGCACTAATTACAACCAATTGACCAAGCACACTTTGCCAAAGGTATACTTTATCTTTAATACCTAAGTAAGCAATCAAGGCCATCCAAGCAATATCATTAAATGCCCAGACTACGTAGCGATAAACATAAACGCCTTCATCAATACTCATTAGGCTATCGTAAATTAAAGCGCCATACAAAAAAAACGCAGCAGTAACCAACGCAAAACGCAGTGCGAGATAATCCTTACGTAAATAAAAAACAAAAATAGCTGGGCTTAAAATAAACACCCAGCTATTTTCAAGAATTAAAATAGATTTTAAAAACCAATCAGGCATGATTATTAATCAGGTTTTTTATCATCATCATTACCACCACCATTACCCGGCATATAGCTATATTTATCAACGTTTTTCATCGTACACTCCGTTACACTTGTTAAAAAGTCACTTTAAGCTAAATTAGGTACTTTGCCAAGTACCTTTATCTTACATCTATCGGATCTGACTCTTTTGCTTTACCTTGCATAATGGAGATTTCAACACGGCGATTACGTCGTCTATCCGCGTCAGAATCATTGGGAACAAGTGGTCGAGTTTCTGCGTGGCCTACTACAACCATACGCGTCTTATCAAAGCCTTGCGCTTTTTGCATTTCTGTTGCCACTGCAACAGCACGCTTCGAAGATAAATCCCAGTTATTGGTATACAACTCATTGGATACTTGAAAATCATCGGTATGCCCAGAGACAGTAATTTCACCAGGAACATCTTTTAAAAGCGTTGCAATATCACGAATAATGGGTTTGAATTTAGGCTGCAAAAAAGCACTGCCCGAAGGAAATGAGCCATTTTCGCGAATACGAATAAGAATTTGCTGACCTAAAGATTCCAGCTCAATCGCCCCGTCCATGATTTGCTGCTCTAACTGCTGTGCTATTTTTTTCACAAGCTCATTCACTTGCTCTTGATCAGCGGCAGAAATTGCTTGCTCAGAGGCTTGTTGTTGTGCTGTGCTTTGTGACTCACCACCGCGCTTGTTACCGCGTTGTTCTTGACGACCACCAGCAGAGCTTTCATCACCAGCTTGAAATTCCAACATTTGCTGGGTCATTTCCACGGTTTGCTGTTGAATTGTTTCTATTGGTGTCGGTTCTGGTTTACCTGGCGTAAACTCCATCGCGATAACGGATGTTCCCTTAGGTATATCTTTAACTTCTATTTTATTTTGTACACCGAAAGCAAATTTCATCGAGCCCGCAATTTGTTTAAATTTCAGCACATCCATTTCTGAAAACGCGAGCAAAAGTACAAAGAAGCACATCAATAGCGACATCAAATCCGCAAACGTACCCATCCAAGCAGGAAGTCCTGGTGGTGGGCACTTGCACTCTTGCTCAGACATGCTTACTCCTCAGTATCGACTTTTCGTTTTGATTCAGCGAGATAGTTTTTCAAAATACCTTCTATTACTTTTGGATTTTGACCATCCTGAATACCTAATACAGCATCTAAGATCAAACGCTGGTTCATGGCTTCTTCATCTTTACGTAGCTCTAATTTGACTTGAATTGGGATCGCAACCACGTTGGCTAAAAATGCACCGTATAAAGTTGTTAACAACGCTACCGCCATGGCAGGTCCAATTGCTTTAGGGTCGTCCATATTTGATAGCATCGCCACTAGACCAATAAGAGTACCAATCATCCCCATAGCAGGCGCGATATCGGCAAGCGCTTTGAATAAGCCAGCACCCGATTCATGACGAGTAGAGGTAAGAGCAATATCTTTTTGTAGTGTCGCTCTAACGACATCGGCGTCATGGCCATCGACAAGCATATCGACACCTTTGCGCATAAATGCATTCGGTATTTCTGCTTCTTCAAGCGCTAAAAACCCCCCTTTGCGTGCCGAATCAGCAAGCTCAACGGCTTTTTCGATAAGCTCTTCTGGAGATTCAATTTTAAACATAAACGCTTTGGCAGCAACTTTACCAATGCCAAAAAACTGGCTCATCGTATAGTTTGATAACACGATAAAAATCGAACCACCAAATACAATCACCACAGACGGAGTGTTGTAGAACATCACTATTTCGCCGCTGCTACTCAAAAACATGGACATGATTATCAAGCCAATAGCGCCGAGAATACCTATAATGGTTGCTAAATCCACTTACCCCTCCAAAGGAACTCATGCTTTACTGCCTATGGCAGCAAACTTTTATTATTAACTGCTTATCGGCAATCTATTGAATTACTTAAACCATTTAATGAAAAAAATGAAATGAAAGTTTTTTGCTCTATTGGCATTTTAATCTACCATGCTTAACCTGCAAGGTTTAAGTTCAGGTACAAACCATTAATCGTGATAAGAAAACAGTTTATTATTCAAAAAAAATGCATCAGTCTTTGACCTAGTTTAGCATTCCCCCTAAAATTGGCCTCACATTTCTATCATCTAAGTTGAATCCACTATGGCGACTAAAAAACCAGAGAACCTAAGCTTTGAGCAAGCGCTTGAAGAATTATCCTTAATCGTCACAGAAATGGAGCAAGGTGAGCTTTCGCTTGAACAATCGTTAAAACAATTTGAACGCGGCATTGCGTTGGCTGGTGCATCGTCTAATAAATTGCAACAAGCAGAGCAAAAAGTCGCTATTTTGATGGGTAACGATAGTCAGTCATCGCTTACTAACTTTGATAATGATTTGGAATAACGAGTGTTAATAACAGAGCAAATTAAATGCGCTCAACGTGATGTTGAAGCCACTCTCAATCGGTATTTTGAGCAGCCACTGGATACCGATCAAACTATCAAGCTGGCCACTCACTATAGTGTTTTAAACGGCGGCAAACGGCTGCGGCCATTTTTGGTCTATGCCACTGGCAGAATGCTTGGTGCTAAGCATCAGGATTTAGATGTTTTAGCTGCCGCAATTGAATGTATTCATAGCTATTCGTTAGTCCATGATGACTTACCTGCTATGGATGATGATGATTTACGCCGCGGTAGACCGACTTGCCATATTGTATATGGTGAAGCGCATGCCATTTTAGCTGGCGATGCGCTGCAAACGCTGGCGTTTGATTTAATCGCTAATCATGCATTTGATGTCCCTGCCCAGCAACAGCTAAAAATGATTGCAACACTCGCCAAAGCATCCGGCATTGAAGGGATGGTCGGTGGCCAAGCATTGGATATTGCCGCAACAAACACAGCAGTAAGCCTCATTGAACTTGAGCGTATTCATCAGCTAAAAACCGGTGCTTTGCTAAACTGCGCAATTAGTTTAGGGGCACTGTGTGCAACGGATATTGATGAGCATACATTATTACAATTAAAGCGCTTTGGTGATGCAATTGGACTGGCTTTTCAGGTACAAGACGATATCCTAGATATCGAAGGTGATACTCAAGTGCTAGGAAAACCACAAGGTTCCGATGTTGCAGCAAATAAAGCAACCTACCCAGCTATACTTGGTCTGGCTGGTGCAAAGCAAAAAGCACAACACTTACTTGAACAAGCACTGCATGCTTTAGCTGCAATAAATGCCGATACCACAGAGCTTGAGCATTTAGCGAAATATATTGTGGAACGCGATTATTAATTGCAGCTTCAGATTAAGCTGATAATGATGTACAAAATAACTAAAAAACCAGAGTAACATTGCGTTATAATAACGTCTGGTTAGCGAAGGATGTATTAAAAATCATGACACTTGATAGTAGCAAGTATCCATTATTAGGTTTGGTTGATGAACCAGCCCAACTGCGTGATTTAGCGCAACAAAAATTACCTGCATTTAGCAATGAGCTGCGTGATTATTTACTTAACTCAGTGTCGCAAAGCAGTGGTCACCTTGCATCAGGCTTAGGCACTGTAGAACTGACGGTTGCATTGCATTATGTTTACAATACTCCTGAAGACCGTTTAGTGTGGGATGTAGGCCATCAAGCTTACCCGCATAAAATATTAACGGGTCGTCGCGATCAAATGCATACTATTCGCCAAAAAGATGGCCTACACCCTTTCCCATTTCGTGAAGAAAGTAAATACGATACCTTTAGTGTCGGTCATTCAAGCACCTCAATTTCTGCGGCTTTAGGCATGTCTATTGCGGCGCAAAAAGAAGGCAAAGGTCGTAAAACAGTCGCGGTTATTGGCGATGGTGCGATCACTGCAGGCATGGCATTTGAAGCTATGAATCACTTAGGTGATGTTAAGTCTGATATGTTGATCATTTTAAATGATAACGAAATGTCGATTTCAGAAAACGTGGGGGCACTCACTAACCATTTTGCGCGCATCTTATCCGGCAGTTTTTACACTAATATTCGCGAAGGCAGTAAAAAGCTACTTGCTGGTGTTCCCCCAGTAAAAGAATTAGCCAGTCGCATGGAAGAGCATTTAAAAGGTATGGTTATTCCTGGCACTTTTTTTGAAGAACTTGGCTTAAACTATATCGGCCCAATTGATGGCCACGATGTAAATATGTTGGTAGATACATTACGTAATATGCGTAATTTAAAAGGCCCACAGCTACTGCATATCAAAACCCAAAAAGGCAAAGGCTACAAACCAGCTGAAGCCGATCCGATTGGTTATCACGGTGTGCCAAAATTCGATCCTGCGATTTCAAGTTTGCCAAAATCAAAACCGGGGGCAGCAACTTTTTCTAAAGTATTTGGTGATTGGCTATGTGATATGGCAAGCCAAGATCACAAACTAATGGCCATCACCCCTGCCATGCGTGAAGGCTCTGGTATGGTGCGCTTTTCAAAAGAACACCCTGAGCAATATTTTGATGTTGCCATTGCAGAGCAGCATGCGGTTACTTTAGCGGCAGGTTTTGCTTGTGAAGGCTTAAAACCGGTCGTTGCTATTTATTCCAGCTTTTTACAACGTGCGTATGATCAACTCATTCACGATGTAGCACTGCAAAACTTACCGGTATTATTTGCTATTGACCGTGCCGGTATTGTTGGTGCGGATGGTGAAACCCATCAGGGCGCTTACGATTTAAGTTTTATGCGTTGCATTCCAAATATGATTATCATGGCGCCAAGTGATACTAATGAATGCCGCCAAATGCTTTACACGGGTTACCAATGTAATCAACCCGTCGCGGTACGCTACCCTCGCGGTAGTGCTGGCACAACTGAGATCTGCGAGCAAATGACCGAGCTTGAAATCGGCAAAGGCCGTGTGATTAAGCAAGGTGTTAAAATCGCTATTTTATCTTTTGGTACTTTGCTTGAGAATGCTCAACTGGCTGCAAAAGAGCTCAACGCAAGCCTCGTTGATATGCGTTTTGTTAAGCCGCTAGATAGCGCACTAATCGACACTTTATTAGCCGATCATGAAATTATTGTAACACTTGAAGATAATGCCATTGTTGGTGGCGCAGGCTCTGCCGTTAATGAATATTTAGCAGCTATAAAAGCAAAGGTAAGCATCCTAAATTTAGGTATTCCGGATGAATTCATCAAACACGGTACGCAAGAGCAAATGCACGATGAAATGGGTTTAGGCTCGCAAGGTATACTCGATAGTATAAACAGCTTTATTACTGACTAAACTACGCTGTAGCACATAGAGTCAGGTGAGATAAT
The DNA here is from genome assembly GCF_011050055.1 of Pseudoalteromonas prydzensis. Lineage (GTDB taxonomy): Bacteria > Pseudomonadota > Gammaproteobacteria > Enterobacterales > Alteromonadaceae > Pseudoalteromonas > Pseudoalteromonas prydzensis_A. The sequence continues at coordinate 10,353 of NZ_DRGM01000012.1, forward strand.
AAAAAAGGAGCAACGGCTCCTTTTTTTATTATCCCTATAAAAATCAACTGACTAAAAAAACTTCACTTTATTTTCATTTTTTTGCATCCAATTATTTCCCTGTCACGTTTATTCACTGAGGTTAACTCGTGAGCAAAGCGTTCACGCTTTTATGTAATACCAATCGACTTAAATATTTAGCCTTTCTAGCGTGCTAAATAAAGCGTTAACGGCGTTATAAATTTTTCATGTAGAACAACTACATATTAAAATTTATGCCTTGTTATCACGCTATTTATCCGTCGCTATAAATGACTAATAACTTAACACGATTGGTATAGGCTGTTTTAAGCAAAACTCTTTGTATGTTCACATTTGATGGAATATTTAAGAAGGTACAAATTATGAAAACGTTCAAATCAGGCGCAACAACACAGTCTATTCACGCTCAATCAATGGCAAGTAAACTTTGCTTATCGGCACTTACTTTAGCAATTTTGTTTAGTTTAACCGGCTGTGATGGTGACGATGGGAGCGATGGTGCTGCGGGTACACAAGGCGCGGCAGGTGTTGCTGGCACTAACGGAACAAATGGTACTGACGGTGCAAATGGCAGTGACGGTACTGATGGAGTTGATGGCGCTACGGGTTTTGCAGCTGCCACTTTTATTTTAGCGAATAATGGTGCTGATAATGCTGGCACGATTGATCTAATTGACCAAAATGCTGCGAAGTTAAAAACATTTAACAGTGGTGCCAATGAAGGTGTTGCATTTGATGGCTTAGGTAATTTAGTGCAAGCCAGCGATTCTGGTAATGGCGCACTGAGCACCGTTTGCCAAGTATTAAGTCGCGCAGATGGCACAATGTTCGATAGCAACCGTGACCGCACTATTACTGGGAGCAATACCAGCTTAGTCAATCCTAAAGGCATTCATGTATCTACTAAGCGTGGACTCATTTTTATCGCCGACTTTAATGCCGTTCAGATCACTGTTTTTGGTGCCACCGCAGCGGGTGATGCTGCACCTTTAGCAAGCACAGTAACAGACGCAAAACCGTGGGATGTTACCTACGATGATAGCAACGACCGCTTATATGTGGCGCTAACCAATGGTGACGTTACTGTCTATGACAATTATGTCGATGGCGGTTTTGTGGCAATGCCTACACGTACCATCACCCCTAGCAATGAAGCTGGCGAGAAAATTTCCGTCAACCTTCATGGTATTGTTTATGATGCTAACACCAATAAATTAGTGCTTTCTGATGTCGGTAGTGCCAGTGATGCAACTGATGGTGCCTTGTTTGTGATCAATAATGCATCGCTTGCCGATGGTAACACCGTTGTTGCACGTAGTATTGCAGGCCCAGCAAGTATGCTTGGCAACCCTGTTGATATCAGCCTAACAGGCAGCGATTTACGTGTTGCAGAAAAATCAAATGACGCAGTACTGGTATTTAGCAATATTTTTTCAGGTGCCAGCGGTGATATCAGCCCAGATAGCGTGACACCCACAGTTAAGCCAGAATCAATTACTGAAACAGTAATGCACAATGACATGGCGGATGTATCAGACAGTTATTTGGCTAACATGCCATTAATGGGTATTGCAGTCAGTAGCAACCCAGCTGCTGCTGGTCCAACAACAGGGCAAATATCACGTCTAAATGCGCCACTTACCAGCGAACTGGGCAGTTATAATGCCAGTCAAACAATCGAAAGCGTGACCTTTGATAAAGCTGGTAATAGTTATACAACCTTTGATAACAGCACAACTTCAGTCGGTGGTATTGTCATTTCCAACAAAGTCGCCATGCATCGCGATGGTGAGGTATTTTCTCTAAGCCAAGACTCTATTATTAGTGGTGCAAATACAGGCCTAATTTCACCTAAAGGTCTTGATGTAGCATCTGACCGTGGCCTGATTTTTGTTGCTGAAAATAATGCGACCACACCGGGTATTTTAGTGTTTTCAACCTGTACTACAGGTGATGCAAGCCCGCTTATCACACTCACACCAAGTAACAGCGCACGCCCTTGGGATGTCGATTACGATGTCGCCACAGACCGTGCATTTGTTGCATTAACCAATGGTACGATTGCCGTGTTTGATGAAGTTAACAGTAAACTAATGGCCGGTATGAGCACAATTACAGGCGAAGATCGCTTGATCACACCAGCAACAGCTGGCGCTGCCTTCCCTGCTCCGACCAATCTCCATGGCATCGATTATGATCCGCTTAGTGACTCGTTGATCGTCTCAGATGTAGGCAGTGCAGCAGACGCCACAGATGGCAAATTATTTGTCTTGAATAATGCGGGTACTAGCTCAGGCTTGAGTAATGTTAGTGTCAATATCGCAGGACCTGCGACTATGCTTGGTAACCCAGTCGATATTATGTTTACCGGTAACCATCTTTTTGTTGCCGAAAAATCAAATGGCTTAGTAATGCGTTTTGACAATATTTTAAATAGCCCCAGTGGTGATATTGCAGCCAACTTAAGCTACTCGTTCACAGCCCCGGAATCAGTGGCTATTTTACCAACTTGGCTAAACCGCTAACCATCAAGGACAGTTAATTTAACTGCCTTTAGTTGGCCTCCCAATGCCTTAACTTTTCGAGTTAAGGCATTTCTTATTGCTAGCGACCAAAAACACAAGCAAACCCGCAAACATTAGCGCATCCAGACTTTAATATCGGCTAAACCATTGGCTTGTAACACACTCAGTTGCTGATCAATATTATTAGTTTGTTCAAATTCAAAGGCATCTAACTGTTCATCAAAAGTGATATTGGCGACACCATCGCCACCGCGTTTTTTTACTTGATGCAGCGCGATATCCGCCAAATTGACGGAGGTTTCCCACCCAATCACTTGACCGCCTAATAGTGGCAACGGATAAAATGAAAAACCAATTGATGCAGTCAGATTAATAGTATCACCGCTTGGGAGTCTAAAAGTGTGATCGGCTATAACTTTGCAAAGCTCAGCGGCATAATTGTCGATAGCGCTACGCTTAAAATCCCGTAATAGTAATAAAAACTCATCACCACTCCAACGCGCCACATAATCTGAGCCCTGAGTTCGCGAGTTTAGTAATGCAGCCATTTGCTGTAAACAACTATCACCACCAATCGGGCCATGAGCATCATTGATACGGCTAAAATTATCAAAATTAATAATTAGCAATATCAAGGATTTCCCTTGCGCTTGTAATGATTGCGAATTACGTTGGAAATGTTCAATATCCTTTGGCAACTGATCAAACAAGAAACGACGGCTACGCAGCCCGGTGAGCTCATCAGAATGGCTCATCAATTTAAGCTGTGAGTTAACTTGATTAAGCTTATCATTTGCTTGGCGCAGCTCACCAGTACGTTCGGTGATCAGGCTTTCAAGTGCGGTTTGTTTACGCCGCTCTTGTTTTCTAAATGCCCAAAACACCAAATAAAATAACAAAATAAAGCTGCCGGTGATCAGCAGTCTAAAGTAAATTGTTTCATCAAACCGTCTTGGTACCACAAATGAGTATTCTGTACGTTGCGCCTTTTGCCAGCCTTCACCTTGGCGTTTAGCTTCAAGCTGGAATAAAAAGGCCCCTGGCGGTAAATTAGTATAAATAGCTTCGCGACGAGTATTGGCATAACGCCAATCACTGTCGAGACCAGTTAAGCGGTAACGAAATTCAATACTGGTTGGCGCATAATAGTCGATTGCCGTGTATTTTAGGGTGATATCACGTTCATCAATCTCTAACTGTGGGTTACGCCCTAGCGCCGCTGTAGCAAGCTTGCGTAGCCCAGTACTTAAACTCTCAACTTTAGGCTTTAATGGTTTAATACCAAATAGCTCAATGTCTTTGGGAATTTCTACCACACCTTGTAAGCTTGGATACCAGATTGAATTACCCGATTCAGCCACCGCATCATGGCCAAGGCCAGTACAACATTGGCTAGCTTTACCATCTAGTTGGCGATCATAGGATGAAATAACTTGCTCTACTTTTAAACTTTCAATATCACCACTAAATTGCTCAACCGGCATGCGATATACACCTTTCATGGTGCTCACCCAAATACGCTTTAGCTTCTCATCGTAACGTAAACTAAAAATAGAACCATAAGGTAAACCATTGGTTGCATCTAGCTGGCGCCAATATCCTTGACCGCTGCGATAAAACAAACCGTCATTTAATGAGCCGATCAAGATACCGACTCCATCAATATTTAGAATACTGGTAACATAAGCACTTTCAAGACTGGTTTGGTCGCCAATTTTTTCAATACCACGATCGGTAAAATAGTAAGCCCCTTTGCTGGTGCCAATTAAGCCAAAATTTGCTTCATCAACAACGTAGGTAATAAACTTACTACCTAAAAATGCATTATATGCAAACGGGGTTAACCCACCGTAACTCAGCCGGTACATTCCCCGCCCGGTGCCAAGCCAAAACCCTCCTTTGCTAGAGCGGCTGATTGCGAACACAGGGTTATCTTTTAACGCACGCCCAGGAACTGCGAACAAGGTATTGTTTTCATAAAAATACACCCCGCGCCCGGTGGCAATGTATAAGCGCGAGCCATCAAACTGTAAATCATGCACAGCTGCACGGCCATATTGATTACTTGGAATTTGATTAATGAAGTTTTTATTGAGATCAAAATACCCCACCCCACTGCGGTTTGCGACCCACAATCGCCCATCGGGGGCTTGGCTAATTGCCATTACCGCCTCGGTCATTTGTGATATAGCAGAGTGGCGCTCGATACGTCCTTCATGGGCAAGCCATAAGCCTTCACTAAAGCTGGCAAGCCAAATATTATTATCATTATCACGAAATAAATCAGCAAACCAAATACTTTGGTCAAGCTGGCTGGGTTCAACCCATTGCCAATCACCTGAGTTATCACGAAATAATAAGCGCCCATAGGTCGAAATCCACAATGCTCCGTTGGAGTCACTCATAAATTTATAGACCGCAGAGTTATTGGCATTCGGCAGCGGGAAAGGTCTTAGTTCATCATCTAAATCTAAAAAGTAAGCACCGAGCTCTGAAGCTAAATATAAATTACCTTCAAGCCAAGCTAAGTCATGAATAATGGTTTGTGCTAAGCGCTCTGGGAGCGATATTTTTGCAGTCAGCTCTAAGCGTAACTTGGCAAAATCAGAAGACGAATTTGTCAAGCGTAGTAAATAGCGTTCGTTTACTAGCCAAATGCCTTCTGGTGATAATGCCAACTGACTCACAGTACCAACAATTTGCTTTACTGAACTGGCTGCCACAACGGGTATGTATGGGCTATTGTTTATAGTGAGGTTAATTTGATTGCGAGATATAAAGTATAAGCCGTTGGCAGCAACCCAAAGACTGCCTTTAGCATCTTCTATAATATCCCGTACCGGGCCTTTTACACTGAATTCTTGCGCAGCCATTGTGGTTGGGTCTATCACCACAAGACCATCTTTAGTACCAACCCATAAATAGCCTTGGCTATCAATCAATAACTTATTGATGCCATTACTGGGCAAAAAATTACTATTTAGGGTGTTGTAATTGGTGAATGTATTACCATCAAAACGGCTGAGGCCAAACTGAGTGCCCAGCCACATATAACCTTGCTCATCCTGTACAACACTTTTCAGTGATTGCGAAGGTAAGCCATTTTGCATATTCCATTGCTGTACAACATAGTCGGTAATTGACGCCTTACTTGGCATACTGCATAACAGCACAATAATAACCAATAAAAACCGCATCATAACGTCAATACCTCGTTGCAAAAACTAAGGTTAAAAGGGCAAATAACCCATTTTAAACAATGCCTGGACACAAATTAATGAAAATATACCCGCTAAAACATCATCTGCCATAATACCGAAGCCACCGTGTAGGCGTTTATCAAGTATTCGAATAGGCCCAGGTTTAACGATATCAAAAAAGCGAAACAGTACAAAGCCAACCAATAAAGATTGCCAACTGATCGCTGCACCTATCATGGTAATGTAAAATCCGGCCACTTCATCCCACACGATAGCAGGGTGATCATGAACACCAAGATCATCGGCGGTTTTTCCACATGCCCAAAGGCCAAAAACACTGATCACCACAGCAAACACTATTTGTAACCACAGCGGAAAATACATAGTAGTAAAAATAAAAGGCAGTGCTGCAAAGGTACCAAATGTACCGGGTGCTTTCGGCGCCAGCCCTAAACCAAAACCCAAACCAAAAAATTGATGAGGGCGTTTTAAATTAAATAACGCGGGTTTATTCAAACCGACTCCTTGGTGAAGTGCTCAAAACCTGTATGTTCATACGCTAGCTTTTCGCCATCAAGCATTAACTCGATTTGCCCTTCACCACTTTTTATTTGACCAATACAGGCGGCATCAACCCCATATTGCTGTAATTTCACTTCCAACATACTTTTATTACTATCAGGCACAGTAAAGAGTAACTCATAGTCATCCCCATAATTGAGGATAAAAGGCAGTTGCTGATTTGGCTCTAAAGTAGCACGCATTGCATCTGAGGTTGGTATTTTATTCACATCAATACACGCACTCACTTGAGACATAGCCAGTACATGTCCTAAGTCTGCGACCAGTCCATCAGAGATATCAATCGCGGCCGATGCTAGACCACGCAACATTTGCCCTGCAGCAACCCGCGGTGTCGGATAATCAAATCGCTGATTAACATAACTTAAATACTCGGGAGCAATTTTAATCCCTTGTTTACGCGCTTCAATGGCAAGACCTGCATCGCCTAGTGGCCCAGTGACATAAACCCAATCGCCTACTTTAGCGCCGCTACGACGTAATGCTTTGCCTTGCGGTACAGTGCCTTTCGCACAAATAGTAATAGTCAACGGGCCTTGCGTGGTATCACCACCGATGATTTGCACGTTAAAGTATTCGGCAATTTCATGCATGCCTTCGGTAAACTCTTCAAGCCACTCAACGTCAATACTCGGTAAGGTTAACGCCACCGAAATCCATGTCGGCTCAGCCCCCATTGCCGCTAAATCACTTAAATTTACCGCCAAGGCACGATGGCCTAAAGCACGCGGTGCAATATCATCAAAAAAGTGCACGCCAGCGACAAGTGTGTCTGTCGTAACGGCTAATTGGCAGTTCTCTGGCACAGTAACCAAAGCACAATCATCACCAATCCCTAAATTAACATCGCGGCGACTAATACCGCGACCTTTAAAGTAGCGATTGATTAATTCAAATTCCTTCATACACAAAAAAGCCGGCCTATGCCGGCTCTCCTTTTACGGTTACATTACTTGCGTAAATGCTTTACCGCTTTATCAAGTACACCATTAACAAATTTATGGCTATCTTCTGCGCCAAAAATTTTAGCAAGCTCAATACCTTCATTGATAGCCACTTTATATGGTACATCTTCACGAAATTTCAGCTCATAGCTGCTTAAACGTAAAATAGCGCGTTCAACTTGGTCTAACTCATCAAATGGACGAGTTAAATGTGGCGATACGGCTTCGTCTAGTTGCTTATGATTTACCGCAACACCACGCGAAAGATCTTTAAAGTATTCAACATCAATTTTAGTTACATCGTTTTCGATCAACATTTGTTGTTCAATATCGGCAATTGCATTGCCGCTTAATTGCCAAGAATAAACGGCTTGAAGTGCTAAGATACGTGCTTTACGTCTTGCTGCTGGTTTCACAAAAATTCCTTAAACTTAAATTTTATCTAACACATTAACCATTTCAAGTGCACCTAAAGCAGCTTCGCCGCCTTTGTTGCCCATTTTAGTGCCCGCGCGTTCAATCGCTTGCTCAATGCTTTCTGTGGTTAATACGCCAAATGCAACTGGGATATCGTACTCAAGCGACACTTGCGCTAAGCCTTTATTAGATTCGCCCGCGACCAGATCAAAGTGTGGCGTACCACCTCTGATCACTACGCCTAAAGCGATAATTGCATCATACTCTTTTTTTGCTGCAACGCGTTTCGCTGCTAAAGGTAATTCAACCGCACCTGGTACATAAACTACAGTAATATCATCATCTGATACACCACCAGTACGTTTCAATTCATCAACAGCGCCTGCTAAAAGGCTGCTACCAATAAAGTCATTAAAGCGAGAAATAACGATAGCGAATTTCTTGCCCGGAGCGTATTTATTACCTTCAATAATTTTCATTCGATAACCCTAAAAAATAAGTTCAAGCGGTTGCGATTGCGCAAAAATTGCTGCGCATCATACCATATAAATAAAATAATAGCCTAGTTTAAGCGTCGTGCTTATTGTGGTTCAACGTAGTCAACCACTTCTAGGTGAAAGCCTGATAATGCATGGTACTTTTTAGGCAGGCTCATTAAGCGCATTTTTTCTATGCCTAAGTCAGCCAAAATTTGCGAACCCACACCAACAGTGCGCGATGTACCTTGGAACTTACGATGCGCTACTGTCTCACCAGCATCTTCGGCGGCAAAGGCTTTAACCGTTGCTTCTAACTCATCGGTGCATTCTTGTTTACCAAGGATCACTAACACCCCTTGGTGCTTTGCGATATAGGCCATCGCATCTGATAAACCCCAGCTTCTGTCGGCGCTGCGATCTGATAATAAAATATCGTTAAAAGTACTTTGTAAGTGAACCCGTACTAAGGTTGGCTCATTCGCTTTCACTTCACCATTTAATAGCGCGTAATGCAGCTGACCATCGATAGTGTCTTTATAAGTCACTAAATCAAACTCACCATGCACGGTTGGCAATTTACACTTTGCCACTTGCTCAATGGTGGTTTCATTCATATTGCGGTATTCGATAAGATCAGCAATAGTACCAATTTTAATATTATGTTGCTCAGCAAACACTTCTAAATCAGGGCGACGCGCCATAGTGCCATCGGCATTGAGAATCTCCACAATCACTGATGATGGCTCAAGCCCTGCTAAACGCGCTAAATCACAACCTGCTTCTGTGTGTCCTGCTCGAGTTAGCACGCCACCCGGTTGCGCCATAATTGGAAAAATATGTCCAGGTTGTACGATATCGCTTGGTACTGCACCTTTGGCAATCGCCGCTTGCACTGTACGCGCACGATCCGCAGCTGAAATACCGGTAGTCACCCCTTTAGAGGCTTCAATCGACATGGTAAAGTTCGTCGAAAATGCCGCGCCATTATTTTTCACCATCAGTGGTAAATCTAGTTGCTCACAACGCTCTTGAGTCATCGTTAAGCAGATCAGACCGCGGCCGTGAGTCGCCATAAAATTGATTGCTTCAGCACTAATATGTTCAGCGGCAATAATTAAATCGCCTTCATTTTCTCTGTCTTCATCGTCCATCAAAATAACCATTTTACCGGCTTTAATGTCATCAATAATTTCTTGTGCGCTGTGTAAATTCATAATCTGCTCGTGTAAGTTGTGGAGTATTTTTACTTTATAAAGCCCGCTTGAGCTAATAAGCTCATTGAAATATCTGAACTTGCTGGTTGCTCTGCGCCTTTGATCAAGCGCTCTAAATAGCGGGCTATTTGATCGACTTCTAAGTTCACTTGCGTGCCAACTTTAAAATCGGCTATGGTCGTTTGCTCACTGGTATGCGGCACAATGGTCAATTTAAACGTATTAGCCTCAACTGCATTGACCGTTAAGCTAATGCCATCAATACACACTGAGCCTTTATAAGGAATGTATTTCATCAATTGTGCATCGGTGCTGAGCCAATATTCCACGGCGCGGGCATTAGCCGTGATTGCGGTGATTGTTGCAATGCCATCAACATGACCAGACACTAAATGCCCACCCAGTCGCGACACCGGTTGCATGGCTTTTTCAAGGTTTACTTTTTGCCCTTGTTTATAATGAGCAAAGCCAGTCAAACCAATCGTTTCATTAGATAAGTCAGCACTAAAGCCATCGCTGTGTTTTGCTACTACGGTTAAACACACGCCGTTAGTTGCAATGCTGTCACCTAAATTGACATCCGCCATATCTAGGTTATTACTTTGAATGCGAATAGCTAAATCGCCTTGTTTTTGCTGTAATTCGCTGATCGTGCCAGTCGCTTCAATGATCCCAGTAAACATAGTCGTTACTCTTTAAATAATTTGGTTAAGGCAATGCAACTAAACGCGGTATTGCAGTAATACGAATGTCATCACCAATCAGTGTGCATTCGTTTATTGTTAAATCAACCGCCTCTTGCATAGAGCTCAGTTCCGCAAAGTTTAGTAAGCTTTTACCATCATTTCCTAACAATTTCGGCGCCAGATAGACAATATACTCATCGATTAAATTATATTCAGCCATTTTACCCGCTAAGGTTGCCCCTGCTTCTAGCCAAATATGATTAAACTGTTGCTGTTGTGCCAATTGCCGTAATGCGGCCTTTAAATCAACTTTATGATCTTTTGCAGGCACCACAATATGAGTTACGTAATGCGGCCATTGCACTGATTTATCAAGCGCAGTGGTGATAATTATTATGTCGCTTGCAATGCTAAATAAAGCTAAATCAGGCGTTAAACGATTTTGTGAATCGATAATGATACGGACAGGCTGGCGAACTGGTAATTGCGTCGGTAATGGCTCAGGCAGTTCATCAACACGCACATTGAGCTTTGCATCGTCAATTAATACTGTGTCTGCACCGGTTAAAATAGCGCAGCTTTGTGCGCGCTGTAATTGCACATCTTGACGGGCAGCAGTGCCAGTGATCCACTTGCTCTGACCGTTTTTAAGCGCGGTTTTACCATCGAGGCTTGCCGCCATTTTACAGGTAACAAACGGCATTCCCTGCTCCATGCGCTTTAAAAAACCACGGTTTAACAATCGTGCTTGGGGTTCTAATAAACCGGATGCAACCGCAATGCCGGCGTCGGCTAAAATGGCTAAGCCTTTACCCGCCACTTGTGGGTTGGGATCCACCATAGCCGCAATCACTTTTACCACACCAGCTGCTTTTAAGGCTTCGGCACAAGGTGGCGTGCGCCCAAAGTGACTACATGGCTCTAAGGTAACGTAAGCGGTTGCGCCTTTTGCTTGCGAACCAGCCATCAACAGCGCATTAACTTCGGCGTGACCTTGGCCTGCAACTTGATGAAAACCTTCACCAACAATAATATTGTCTTTTACCAACACACAACCCACATTGGGGTTTGGTGTTGTGGTAAAACGCCCTTGCTTGGCAAGCTCTATCGCGCGCGCCATATAAATTTTATCGTGTTCACTAAATTGCGGTGGGTGCATGTTATTCTCCCAAACGGGCGATTTCCTCACCAAATTCGCGAATATCTTCAAATGAACGATACACTGAGGCAAAACGTACATACGCTACTTTATCGAGTTTTTTCAGCGCTTCCATGATGCATTCACCAATTAAGTGACTTGATATTTCTCGCTCACCGGTGGCACGTAGTTGCGATTTGATAATGTTAACCACTTCATCAACTTGCTCGGTACTGACGGGGCGTTTTTCTAGTGCGCGGTGCAAGCCATTAAGCAATTTGTCTTCATTAAACGGTTCACGGCTGCCATCTTGTTTGATCACTCTTGGCATTACAAGCTCTGCCCCTTCAAAGGTAGTAAAGCGTTCATGGCATTCATTGCATTCACGACGACGTCTTACTTGGTGACCACCGCCGACAAGGCGCGAGTCTATCACTTTGGTATCTTTTGCGGTGCAAAATGGACAATGCATAGGTATCAGCTTCCGTTAAAAAACAAAAAAGGCCGCGTTTAAGCGGCCTTTATAATAGCAAAAAACAACGCTATTGTGATCTAAATTACTGTCAGCTTAACAATTAAGCGTAAACAGGTAATTTTTTACAGATTGCTTTAACTTTCTCTTTTACTTGTGCTTGTACCGACTCATCATTGATGTTGTCGAGTACGTCACAGATCCAGCCAGCAAGCTCTTTTGATTCAGCTTCTTTAAAACCACGACGCGTGATTGCAGGAGAACCGATACGTAGACCAGAAGTAACAAACGGTGAACGCGGATCATTTGGCACCGAGTTTTTGTTTACTGTGATGTTAGCATTACCGAGTGCTGCGTCAGCGTCTTTACCAGTGATGTCTTTATCGATTAAATCAAGTAAGAACAAGTGGTTTTCTGTTTTGTCAGAAACGATTTTGTAGCCGCGCTCTTGCATTACTGCAACCATAGCTTTGGCATTTTTCACAACTTGTGTTTGGTATACTTTAAACTCTGGTTGTAGTGCTTCTTTAAATGCCACTGCTTTTGCAGCAATAATGTGACATAAAGGACCACCTTGACCACCAGGGAATACCGCGCTGTTAAGCTTTTTGTAAATCGCTTCGTCGCCACATGCTGAGATGATTAGGCCGCCACGAGGACCCGCTAATGTTTTGTGAGTCGTTGTAGTAACAACGTGTGCATGAGGCACTGGGCTTGGGTAAACGCCAGCAGCAATAAGACCAGCAACGTGAGCCATATCAACAAACAGGTAAGCACCTACTTTGTCAGCGATTTCACGGAATTTAGCCCAATCAACAATACCTGAGTATGCTGAGAAGCCACCGATGATCATTTTTGGCTTGTGCTCAAGAGCCAGCGCTTCAACTTGTGCGTAATCAATTTCGCCTGTTGCTTCATCTAGTCCATATTGGATTGCATTGTAAAGCTTTCCAGAGAAACTGACGTGTGAACCGTGCGTTAAGTGACCACCATGCGCTAAGCTCATGCCAAGTACAGTGTCGCCCGCATCTAAAAGTGCTAAGAACACAGCTGCATTCGCTTGAGAACCAGCATGTGGTTGTACGTTCGCGTAATCTGAACCAAATAATTCATTGGCACGGTCAATCGCTAATTGTTCAACTACGTCAACGTGCTCACAACCACCGTAGTAACGCTTGCCTGGGTAGCCTTCAGCATATTTATTAGTTAACTGTGATCCCTGCGCTTCAAGTACGCGCGGGCTACAGTAGTTTTCAGATGCAATTAGCTCAATGTGTTCTTCTTGACGAGCAGTCTCTTTGTTGATTGCGTCAAATAACTCTGGATCAAAATCCGAAATATTCATGCTACGTTCTAACATGGGGGCTCCTAGGGCAACGTGTATGGTATTTTTTTAAAGGCTGAATTATACGCTGAAAACGTCAATTTGCCTATGCTGTAAAGATGAACATATTTAAACAGGGATTGAATTTAATTCACAGTGTTTTTGTAATGATATTTTTTTATTGAAACATAAAAATATTTAATGTTAGAACCAAGATTACATTTGATTTTTTAATGCTAACTAATCGTTCTTAAAACTCTCTCGGGAACCGCTGTAGTAATAGCTTTAATGCAATAAAAAAGCGCTATAAATAAGCCTCATAGCGCTTTTATTGTACTATTTTAATGTCTTGATTAACCTAACTTCGCTAATAGCTCTTCACGCAATGTATGGTAATCATCTTTAATATCTTGTGCTAAGCATGGCTTTGCTAGGGCATCCGCTAATGGTTTTGGCATTTCAAGTTCAATATTAAGTATCTCTTCAACACTCTCTTTAAACTTAGCCGGATGTGCTGTAGCTAAGAAAATACCTGCTGAATCAGCAGCTAAGTTAGCTTTAAGACCCTGATAAGCGATCGCTGTATGCGGTTCAGCCACATAACCTGTTTGTTGAATTTTTTTCATCGCTGCTTGAGTGTCATTTTCATTCACACTAGTTGAATAAAAGTCATCATAACTAAACCAATTATTATCGAGCATGGTTTGCACCCGCGGCCAATTATTAGGTTTACTCACATCCATGGCATTTGATAGTGACTCAATTGTGGCGTTTGGTGCCCAGTTTTTATCAAGCATAAAACGCGGTACTGTGTCATTTTGATTGGTTGTAGCGCTCAATTTAGCCACGGGCAAACCAATGACCGCACCGATCATCGCCGCACACACATTGCCAAAGTTACCACTTGGCACTGAGATATGCGCATTAGCACGTTGCTGTTTTGGCAGTTGTGCGATTGCTTCAAAGTAATAACACACTTGTGCAACCAAACGACTGATATTGATAGAGTTTGCTGAATTTAATCCTAACCGCGATTTAACTTCATCATCTAAAAAGGCATTTTTAACCATCGCTTGGCAATCATCAAAGCTGCCGTCAACCGCATAACAGTGGATGTTATTACCCAGTGTTGTGAACAGCTTTTGCTGCGCTAATGAGATTTTGCCCTTTGGATATAGAATAACCACATCGATATTTGGCTTATTATAAAACGCATGCGCAACCGCTGCGCCAGTGTCGCCTGAAGTTGCCGTTAGGATTGTGGTTTTTTCACCTTGGCTAAATTGTGCTAAGCATTCAGCCATAAAGCGCCCGCCAAAGTCTTTAAACGCCAGCGTTGGACCATGAAACAACTCTAAACAATAAATGTTCTTTTCAACTTCAACCAGTTTAACTGGAAAGTTAAAGGCATTTTTCACCATTTGCGCGACCGTATCAGCAGGCAATTCATCACCAATTAAGTGCGATAAAATCTTGCTGCTGCGGCTAACAAAATCCATATCCAGCAACGCATCAATATCCGCTATTGGCGCTAATGACTCGGGAAAGAATACCCCTTGATTGCGCCCAAGCCCTGTTTTAACCGCTGTAACGAACGACACTTGTTGTGAATCATCTTTTAAATTATGTAATTGCATTATTAATTCCTTAAATTCTTATAACTGACGCGTGCCGGCGTTATCGAGCTTACAAATATGGCAAAAGCCCTGTTCATTAATATAGTTTTGTTCAAGCCACTGCGCGCATTGCTGCGCTGCTGCAAACGTTTTACACACGGTAAATAAAGTTGGACCCGCACCCGATATACTGACAATTTCAGCACCAAGCTCTGGCAGCGCCGCTTTCGCTTCACGAAAGCCATTGATCAGTGGTGCACGATGCGGCTCTGCAATTTCATCACTCATAATAGTAAGTGCTTCATCAAAGCGACTGGTTAGCAACAAGCTGCTAAACGCTGATAGCCGCTGGGCAAATTCAACACTGGCATGCATACTCAGTTGTTTTGGTAACACTGAACGCGCTTTAGCGGTATTAAGTGAAAAACCAGGGAAAGCCGCCACATAATACCAACTTTCATCAACCGGTAAGGCTATTGATTTGTTTGGAATTAAATCACCTGTTAACTGCAAACCACCTAAATAACACGGTGTGATGTTATCGTAATGACGACCACCACTGACAATCGCTTCAAAGTCAGCCATTAACTCAATAAGTTGTACTTGACTAAGTTTAGTGCCAGCAAATTTATCCAGTGCCGCGAATGTGGCAACCACAGAGCAAGCACTTGAACCTAAACCAGAACCAATCGGTAAATTCTTTTTCAGTTCCAATTTTACGCTTGGCATGGTTGGCGCAACCTGTTCGCGAAAATGCACTAAACACTGATACGCCAAGTTTTCACTGGCATCACTGGGCAGTTTATGAGCGTATTCGCCTGAACAAACAAACTCATCCGTTATCGCGGCGCTTACAGCGACGACATCACCTAATAAGGTGCCGTCAATTGGCGCAAGTGCTGCGCCAAGTGCATCAAAACCTACTGCAAAGTTACCAATAGAAGCCGGAGCATATACTTCAATCATAGCTCTCTCCTAGCGCGATAGTGTTTTTAAAATATCAGCAAATACACCCGCAGCCGTTACCGCAGAGCCGGCACCATAACCACGAATAACAAATGGCCGTGGCTGGTAATATTCGCTCAATATTGCCAAGGCATTTTCACCATCACGAATAACGGCAAGCGCGTGTGTCGGATCCACAGCTTCGATGCCAACTTTGCAGTGACCTGCTTTAATAGTCCCAACATAACGCAGTACTTTGCCTTCACTGGCCGC
Organism: Pseudoalteromonas prydzensis; assembly: GCF_011050055.1. Lineage (GTDB taxonomy): Bacteria > Pseudomonadota > Gammaproteobacteria > Enterobacterales > Alteromonadaceae > Pseudoalteromonas > Pseudoalteromonas prydzensis_A. The sequence goes on from NZ_DRGM01000012.1 coordinate 26,189, forward strand.
ACTTTCAATGCGGTCGTTAAACGCAGCATCTAAACTGGGTAGTTTTGCCATAAATTCAGCAACATCATCACCTTCAGCAAAACCCGCTGGCAGTACAGATTCAACTTCGATATCGCTAAGCTCTAATTTCAACCCTGCTTCACGGGCAATAATTAACAGCTTACGGGCAACGTCAGTGCCTGATAGATCATCGCGCGGATCAGGCTCTGTAAAACCGCTTTCTTTGGCTTTGATGGTGGCCTCTGATAATGATAAGCCATCTTGCAGCGCACCAAACATATACGACAGTGAACCCGATAAAATACCGCTGAACTCGAGTAGTTCATCGCCGGCACCAAATAGTGACTGTAGATTATCGATTACCGGAAGGCCGGCACCGACATTCGTTTCATATAAAAACTTACGGTTGTTCTTTTGCGTTGCGGCAATTAGCTCTTGATAGTAAGCATACGAGCTAGTATTAGCTTTTTTATTTGCGGCAACAACGTGGAAGCCGGCATTTAAAAAGTCCACGTACTGCGCAGCTAAAGCATCAGACGATGTACAGTCAACCAGTACTGGGTTGATCAAATGGTTTTGTTTAACAAATTGCTCAACCAGTTTTAGCTCAAAAGCTTGCTCTGATACTGCTAACTTTTGTTGCCAATCATCAAAGGCAATACCTTCACTATCTAAGTGTAACTGACGAGAGTTGGCAACACCGTACAGGTTTAGTTTGATGTTACGTTTTTCAAGCCATGCTTGTTGACGCTCTAATTGTTGAATTAATTCTTGGCCGACTAAACCACAACCTAATAAAAACACGTCAATCGATGGAATATGCGTAAAGAAGTTTTCGTGGCACACTTTCACCGCATCGTTACAAAGTTCACCATCAATCACCGCTGAAATTGCACTTTCAGTCGAATCTTGCGCGATTGCCACAATGTTAACTTGTGCTTGCGCAAGGGATGCAAAAAACTTAGCCGCTAAGCCTTTGTGGGCACGCATATTATCACCAACTAAGGTTACAATTGCTAAATTACGTTGCACATGCACCGGCTCAATTAACCCCGCTTGTGACTCAAGCTCAAAAGCGCTTTGCAATGCTTCAAGGGCAAGCGGTAAATCTGATTCATGAACACAAAAGCTGATGCTAAATTCACATGAAGATTGGGTAATTAATACAATTGATACATTATCGTGCGCAAGGGCATTAAATACCTTCGATGCCATCCCTACTTTGCCTTTCATCCCAGGACCTGACACCGTTAACATGGCAAGGTTTTGTAGACTAGATAATGCTTTTACCGGCTCTGATGACACATTATCATTGCTGATCAATGAACCTTGCGCATCGGGGTTATGGGTATTTTTAATTTCACACGGCACACCCGCTTTAGCACACGGTAGGATGGTTTTAGGATGCAGTACTTTAGCGCCAAAGTAAGATAGTTCCATCGCTTCTTTATACGATAAGAAATCAACTTTAGTGGCTTTTTTGATATAACGCGGATCGGCACTGTACACACCGTCAACATCAGTCCAAATTTGGCACACTTGCGCTTCTAAACACGCCGCCGCAATTGCGGCAGAATAATCAGAACCATTACGACCTAAAGTTGTTAACTGACCTTGTTCGTTGCTGGCAGTAAAACCAGGCATGATATAAATAGTGGCAGGATTGGCTTTTAATGCAGCTTGAAAACGAATTTTACTCGCCACTAAATCAGCTTCGGCATCAATATAACCGCCTGTTGATGCGATGCAATCTGTGGCTTCGAGGTAACGGGCGTTGTGTGAGCTTAATAAACATTGCATCAATGATACGCTGACACGCTCACCAAAACTAATTACATAAGCACGTACTTGATCAGGACAGCACTGGATCAACTTAACGCCGGCTAATTTATTGTGTAGCTCATTTAAATCAGGCCAGTTCTGTACTGCTCCAAAATCAGCTGTAACGGCACTTTTTAAGCTTTCGCAACGCGCTACCAGTGCATCCCATTGCTCGCTATAATCAAGCCCCTGCTCTGCGGCACTTGCTAAGGCAACCAGTGAATCGGTCATGCCACCGGGTGCGGATAACACCAATAACATTTCATCTTTTAATTGTGCTTTAACTAACTGAGCTACCTGCTGTAAACATGCAAAGTCGGCAAGCGACGACCCGCCAAATTTTAATACGCGCATTTTTTATGTTTCCTCATCCCATAAAACGAAAAAAGGCCTGTGTTCTTAGTGAACACAGGCCTTTAAATTTGTTGCACCGACCTATGCCACTATCCAGTTAGAATGGTGGTTGTAATAATAATGGTCAATACGTGATTATTTGTTTTCATAGCCCTTAGACTGCCTTAAACATGGCTATTCTGTCAACCCTTAATAAAAAGATAAATTATGCTTTTTGGTTATAAACAAATCTAATGAATGCCAAATTTATGCAGGATTTCATTTAATCTGGTTTTATCTATTGGCTTATCAATAAAATCAATAGCACCTAACTTTGCGACACGCTGTTTCATTGCATGTTGAATATCAGCAGAAATAACCAGCACGAAGCATTCTATTTTTTGCGCTTTAATACGCTCAAGCACCTGCACACCATCAATTTCAGGCATTGTTAAATCAAGACACAGTAAATCAAAATTATGCGTTTGCATTAATTCTAGGGCTTCGCGGCCATTTTTTGCTTGCATAATATCTGCTGTAATACATTCATCTAAACAGCGCACAACTTGTTTGCGTGCTACTGTAGAATCATCACACACCAAGACAGAAAAATTCATAATATTGACAACTAAAATACCGATAATAGATCACTGAGTGCAGTAAATCGCCACTCAAAGAATCATAATGTTATAAAAGTGAGTGTGATTTTATAACACAAAAATTTAACAACGATAAGCTTAAGTTTTTGCTAAAAAAAGAAAATGCTAGGGCGTGTTTATCTTTCGAGGTTAAATTTGCAGCAGTGTGTTTGGTATTTAGGCAAGGCAGAGCCTATGTGGTGTGGTTGTTCCCCATAAATAGGCGATAACGCAGCATCAATGCCAAACACGCGCTGCCCTTCGGGTTCTTCCTAGGGGCGATTAACTCTTTGTTGCTTACATGGATGTAAGTAAGGGGCGTGAGCAGGACGCGGAAGCTTTGCTCGATTTTTACTTAGCCCACTAGGTTACAAATCTCGCGCCGCGATTAAATCGCCCCTAGTTTGAACAAATTTTAATCCTGAAAGGTCAACACGCCCTAATGTTTGTGTCGTTAAATAAGATTATTTTATTTATTTTTAAACATTTATTAGCTAACTTTAGTATTGAATGTACTCGTTGCTAGGGTATGAATTAAGCTTTGTGTAAAAAATAAAGGAGCTATGGGACACCCATGCTACAAAAAAGCCTGTCGAAAAAGCTACTTACCAGTGTGTTATCCGTCTACTTTTTATTAACTTTTGTAGTGACGTGCGGGCAAGTTATTGCAGAGTATGTTAACACGAAAGATTATATTCGTGATGAATTAACGACCCTGCAAAAAACATTCAGTCGCAGTTTAACTCGCGCTATTTGGGAGCTAAATACCAAACAAACCATCACCACCGCAGAAGGTTTATTAGCCATTCCCATGATCGAAGGCATTATTGTCCGTGATGATAGCGGCGAAATTATTTCACAGCTTGGCCGCTCTTTGGATATTCGTGAGCTGTACAGCCAACAATTAGTGCAAGAAGAAGCCATCATCGAAGATACCCCGTCGGGTTTATTCGGTTATACCTTTCCATTGATCTTTGAATTTTCAGGGCGCGCCACCCAAGTCGGTGATGTCACACTGTTCTCAAGTCGAGAAGTGGTATTTAGCCGTATCATGATCTCCATTTACTTTTTAATTGGTAATGCGATGATCAAAACTACTTTTTTGATCATTCTGTTTTTAATGGCATTTAGAAAATTACTCACCGAGCCCCTCGCACAATTGACCGAGCAAATAGAAGATCTTGAATTAAATGACCTCGAAGGGCAACATATCGAAATTGAAACGAGTGAGCACAACGAATTAAAAGTGATGGAGGAGTCATTCAATAAATTAATCGATAAAGTCGTAAAATACCGTAAAGAACTCGAACAGACACAAAAGAAATTAATGATCAGTAACGAAAAACTTGATCAACAAAACCTGCAACTCGAACAAGAAGTGGCGCGTAAAACATCAAATTTAAGCCAAGCGATGATGGATTTACAGCAGCAAAAATACGAACTAGAAAAACAAAAACTAACGCTCACTGAAGAAATTGATTTACGCCGTCATACTGAACAAGAATTACTGACCAAACAAACCGAAATGCAGCGTTATGTTGATGAACTCAATATGGCACAAGAGCGCCTAGTAGGCTCAGAAAAAATGGCTGCTTTAGGTGGACTCGTTGCCGGTATTACTCATGATATTAATACACCAGTAGGCATTGGTGTTACTGCCACCTCTTTTTTACAAGAGCGGCTATTACAAATAGAAACAGCGTACAAAAATAAAACTCTCTCCCCTAAAGCACTGGAAGAGTTTATTAATGATGCCAAGCAAAGCACCAGCTTGCTGACAACCAATTTAGACCGCGCCTCTGAGCTGGTTGCCAGCTTTAAGCAAATAGCCGTTGATCAAGCCAGTGAAGCGGTACGCACCATTAACCTTAAAGAGTATTTGGGCGAGGTCATTCGCTCATTACACCCTAAAATTAAAAATACCAGCCACCATATTAATTTAGATTGCCCAGCAGATTTAACCCTAAACCTACCAGCGGGTGCTATTAGTCAAATATTCACTAATTTGATTATGAATTCATTGATCCACGCTTTTGATGGTATCAGCAACGGCATTATTGATATTGCAATTAAAAATGAAGACGACCAAGTTATTATCGACTTTAAAGATAATGGCAATGGTGTTACTGAACAACAATTAGAGAAGCTGTTTGACCCGTTTTTTACCACCAAACGCGATCAAGGCGGCAGTGGGCTCGGCACCCACATCACCTTTAACTTGGTCAAACAAACCCTCAGTGGTGAAATTGATGTAACCAGCTCACCCGGTCAAGGCTTGCACTACCATATTAGTTTTCCTAAAGACATGCCAAAACCGTTGTCGATATTTAATAACTAGCCACGCTTAATGCGCCTTCACTGTTTGCCTAACACTTTGCTTAATTGCTAAACGTTTGGCCAATCAGTCATTTGCGCATCAGCTTTTTATTGCTATGATTGGGCAAATTTACCGAATGGATCAATCCCCCTATGTGGTTTAGTAACCTTATTTGTTACCGCTTTAAACAAGACGTCTCATACAGCCAAGAAGACTTTGATAAAGCCTTAGAACAAGATTTATTTCGTCCTTGTGGCAGCCAAGATTTAAGTACCTTTGGCTGGACTAAAGCCTTTGGTAAACACGGTGATACACTTGCTCATTTTTCGCAAAAAAGCATTTTAATCTGTGCTAAACGTGAAGAAAAAGTACTTCCTGCATCCGTTATCAACGACATGGTTGCTGAGAAAATAGAACTTATCGAAGCGGAAGAAAATCGCCCCGTTAAGAAAAAAGAAAAAGATGAGCTCAAAGAAAATATTCTGCATAGCTTACTACCGCAAGCTTTTAAAAAGTCGAGCTTGCAGTTTGCTTTTATCGACCAAGAAAACGGTTGGGTCGTGGTCAATAGCGGCAGTTTTAACAAAGCTGAAGAGTTATTGGCGTTACTTCGTAAATCATTAGGCACGTTACCTGTTGTTCCTGCGTTTGCTAACTATGATTTAGACGTATTCTTAACAGACTGGTTAACCAATTTTAGCACCCCAGAAGGCTTTGCGATTGGCTCAGATGCAGAACTTGAAGAAGCCGATGACAGTGGCGCACAAGTAAAACTTAAAGGCCATGACCTTGCTTGCGATGAAGTAAAATCGCACCTTGAAAGCGGCAAACGCGTTACTAAACTAGCCCTTGATTGGCAAGAGCGCCTTAAGTTTATGCTGCAAAATGACGGCTCGATTAAACGCCTCAGTTACTCAGAAACTTTAAAAGAAGAAAACGCCGACATCCCTAAAGAAGACATGTTAGTCAAACTTGATGCCGACTTTATTCTTGCTTCAGAAGAAATTAAGCAGATGCTCGAAGAGTTAACAGCAGGCTTAGGCGACGTTGAAGATTTAGCCTAAATACTGACTGAGTTTTAAATACTAAAAAAGCGCCCTGTTGGCGCTTTTTTAACTAACGACTTAGCTCAACTAAAGACCGATTTCACATCATCGAGCATATCATTATATTCATCACTTGAAAAAACATCTAACGATGGGATCACCCCTTTATCTATATAAGTTTGCAGTGCAGCAGACTTATCAGAGACTTGTAAGATACCTTCCATGATTGCACCAATACGAATGAAATCAACATAGCTAATATGTTCTGGGCGATAGTTTGGGTTTGCCCAGCTTTCAGCCACTTCAACAAACTCATCGGTAAACTCCCACGCGCGCATAATTGCCCCACCAACTTTACCGCTCAGCTTTTGAATTGCATGCGCTAAAAAGCTTGGGTTAGCAAACACTTCTGGGTGGCGCTCTGCTTCAGTTAAAATAGGCAGTACGCCGATGTTATACACTAAAGATGCAAGCGTGATGGTATCGCGATTGAGTGATGTGTTTTTGTTTTCTTTTAAATAAAACTCCAGCAATGTAATTGAATGGCACGCTACTGTTAGCGTTTTTTGCCATGCTTTGTCCATATACCCTTTGATCAATTCATTATTTGAAACAAATAACTGCTCCATCGCCATTGCCGTCGCAATGTTCTTAATTTGACGCAAACCAATGCGGGTTACCGCCTGATTAAGATTAGAAACTTTAACCGAGCGTCCCAGAAACGCACTATTTGCGACTTTAATCATCCGTGCTGCTAATGCTGGATCATGGGAAATAACATCAGCCATTTGCGCCAAATTTACATCTGGATTATCGGCAGCTTGGCGTACACGTACCGCAACCTCAGGTAGGGTTGGTAAAACTAACGTGTCATTATTAATACGATCAACCAAAATGGTCAGTAGTGCGTTTTCTGTTGACATAAATGTGCCATCCTTTTGTATGATTTGTTTAAATACTCAAATCATGGATTCTTTTAGATACAGTATTGCCTAAGTTACCGCTAAAGTTAAGAAAATTACAGAAATTATGTTAGTTTATTTTTCTGCTAAAATTTATATCCCAAAGCTTAGCGCACCACAACCTAGGAAGCTTGCTATTTACGCATAACATTTGCTTTAATGCTGACACAACAAGGAAGCGCAGTCCTTTGTACCTAGGGCATATATTAAATCCACTTTTTAACAGGCAACATAATGACTCTTAATAAAATAAGCCAAGCACTCATCCTTAGCGGTGCCGTTTTTCTTAGCGCATGTTCTGAACAAGCCAGCACCTCGAAAACCTCTGCTGACGTTGCACCCCCCGTAAAACAAACACAAGCTAGCGGCCCACAACTTATTAACACCGCTGCTAGTCGCCTAGATATCTACACCGACTTTAGCTTAACAACTGATTTATCACATTTAAGCGATAATCAAAAAGCCCTAATAGCAAAACTTATCGATGCCTCAAAAATTATGGACGAGCTGTTTTGGCGTCAAGCATTCGGTGAAGATAAGGCGGCTTTTCTAGCTAAAATTAACGATCCGAAAGTACAAAAATTTGCCGATATCAACTATGGCCCGTGGGACAGATTAAATGGCGACCAAACCTTCTTATCTGGCTATGAAGAAAAAACCGCTGGGGCACAATTTTACCCAGCCGATATCAGCAAAGAAGAGCTAAACAACGCCGATGTAACAGATAAAAATGGCCTATACTCTGTTATTAAACGGGATGAAAATGGCAAGCTGTATAGCGTAGCCTACTCAATTGAATACGCACAAGCACTTGAAAAAGCAGCAAACTTATTACGTGAAGCAAGTAAACTAGCTGATGACAAAGAATTTGCTAACTACTTAAACTTACGTGCCGACGCACTACAAAATGATGATTATCAAGCATCTGATTTTGCATGGATGGACATGAAGAATAACCCTATTGACGTGGTTATTGGTCCAATCGAGACTTATGAAGATCAACTGTTTGGTTATCGCGCTGCATTTGAATCTTATGTATTAGTAAAAGATCTAGCCTGGAGCGAACGCCTCGCTAAATTTGCGGCATTTTTACCCGAGCTACAAAAAGGCTTGCCTGTTGATGCCAAATATAAACAAGAAGTACCAGGCTCTGACGCAGACTTAAACGCATACGATGTTGTGTATTATGCTGGGCATTCAAATGCCGGTAGTAAAACCATTGCTATCAACTTACCTAATGACGAACAAGTGCAACTTGAAAAAGGCACTCGTCGCTTACAACTTAAAAATGCGATGCGCGCTAAGTTTGATAAAATTTTAGTGCCGATCGCTGAGCAACTGATCGTGCCTGAACAGCGCAAACATATTACCTTTGATGCATTTTTTGCCAATACTATGTTCCATGAAGTGGCTCACGGTTTAGGCATTAAAAACACCATCACCGAGAAAGGCACTGTACGCCAATCACTGCAAGAACACGCCAGTGCGCTTGAAGAAGGCAAAGCCGATATCTTAGGTTTGTACATGGTTGAGCAGTTACTTAACAAAGGTGAAATCACCGAAGGTACATTAGAAGATTACTATATTACCTTTATGGCTGGTATCTTCCGTTCAGTGCGCTTTGGTGCATCGAGTGCTCATGGTAAAGCAAATATGATCCGTTTTAACTTTTTCGCACAAGAAGGGGCGTTTGCTAAAAACGAGCAAGGCCTTTACAGCGTTAATATGGAAAAAATGGGCCAAGCAATGGCGAAACTATCGCGCTTGATCTTAACCTTACAAGGTGACGGCGATTACCAAAAGGTTGATCAGCTGATTGCTACACACGGTGATATTAAAGCTGAGCTGGCTAAAGATCTTGAAAAACTAAGCCAAGCAAATATCCCTGTAGATGTAACCTTTAAACAAGGTAAAGATGTACTAGGTTTAAACTAATATAATACTAAAAAGGCGTTTTAGGACTTCACCTAAAACGCCTTTTTAATTCAGTATTGCTATTATGGGAATATTAAACCATATTTTTCACTCATTTTTTTTACTTCTCCATTAGCAACCATATGATTTAATTCTTTATCGAATAAGGTAATAAACTCATTTAAATTGCGTTTCTTTGAAAAACCAAAATAGCCTTTATTAACAATTAATGGTGGCTGTAACCGTTTAACTTGATTGGCTAATTTTAACTGCTTAATAACGGGCTGTGCAGCTCTTGGATGAGTCACTAAAATATCGACGCGGTCATGAACTAACTGCAAAAAACTGGCTTCAACAGTACCCACTTCAGAAATTTCTAACTGACTTTTATATTGCTCAAAATCGTCACCATAGTTCCAACCTCGGGTTAATCCAACCGATAACTCTTTTAGTGTCTCTAAATTATTATGCCACTGGAATTCATTACTATTTTTGACATAAAAAACCAGCGGGTCTTGATAGAAAGCAGCCTCACTATAAATCATATATTGCTCTCTAATAGCCGACTTATAAGGGCCTATAAACGCATCAGCCTTACCAAGTTCAACCATTTTTAGCGCCCGTTTAAATGGCAAAATATCAATTTTAATTTGGCAACCTAAACGCAAGCAAATTTCACCTGCGATGTCGGCGCCTAAGCCTTCGACTTGACCTTGTTCATTTTTTTCAAGTACCGACGGAAAGGTGGTACCAACAAAGTAAAATGTATCTGCAGCACTGTGATGCGAAAATACACTTAACAAGGTAAACAATACAAAAGCTTTCATCAATTAGTTTGTAATCCCTAGATACTGAATGCAATAAGCAGCCACGACTTAGTGGCTCTAAGCATAGTCTATTTTTACCCAACTAAAAGTCATAATACCGTGATAAAATTCTGTTATGTAAAAAATAAACCAGTATTAAAAATGTGTTTTTAAACGTGTCAATTGCTCTTCACTGTAAGGCACTGCAGGATACTTACCCCATACTGGTGCCGGCCATGCAACATCAGTTTTAAAACGTGCAATATGATGAATGTGTAACTGGGGCACCATATTACCAAGCGCTGCGACATTGAGTTTATCTGGGTTAAACACTTCTTTAAGTAACAGACTTAATTTCGCTGACTCTTTCATTAATAGCAATTGTTCAGCGTCATCTAAATCAATGATCTCTTTTAAACCCGCCTTACGAGGTACCAAAATAAACCAAGGGTATTGGCTGTCATTCATCAGTAATACTTTACATAAAGGCCAATCTGCCACTTCAATACAATCTCGAGCAAGCTCTGGGGCGAGAGAAAATTCAACCGTCATTTTTTATTCCTTACCAAAAGTACTTTTTCGCTACTTTATAGCATTTAGTTGCAGTTGCCCACGCTTGCCTTTACCATCATCACAGTTTTTATTCGAGCGAAGGTAAACACGTGTTAAAAAAAATTAAACGCCTCTCCTGCTTGCTTCCTTTGGTGGTAACAGCCATCACAGTGCAAGCACAGCCACTTACGTTAGAACGTATTTTTGATGATCCTAGTTTAGCGGGTAAAGCACCTGTGCAGCTTAAGTTTTCACCCGATGGTAGCCGTGTTACCTATTTGCAAGGTAAAAGCGATGATTACAACCGCTATGATTTATGGGAATACAATTTAAAAGATAACAAAAATCGTATTTTAGTGGACTCGGCTAAACTATTTTCAGGCCCAGAAAATCTCTCAGATGAAGAAAAAGCGCGCCGCGAACGGCAACGTATTTTTGGTAAAGGCATTTTAGAGTACAAGTGGTCTAAGGATGGCAAAGCGCTGTTATTCCCACTTAATGGCGACCTCTATTACTACCAACTAGCATCAGCAAAAAGCCGTAAACTAACGGACACAGAAGCGTTTGAAACAGATGCCCGTTTTTCACCAAAAGGGAATTTCGTCTCGTTTGTCCGTGAACAAAACTTGTATGTGCTAAACCTAAAATCGGGCAAAGAAACTCAACTGAGCAAAGATGGCGGTGGCGTAATCAAAAACGCTATGGCTGAATTTGTTGCGCAAGAAGAAATGGGCCGCATGACTGGTTACTGGTGGTCAGGTGATGAATCAAAAATCGCCTTCACCCGCATTGACGAAAGCCCAGTAGAAGAAGCGATCCGCAACGAAATTTACGCCGAAGAAGTTAAACTATTCAACCAACGTTATCCATTTACTGGCACTAACAATGTTAAAATCCAGCTTGGCGTTGTGGCTATTAACGACCAAAGTGTTGATTGGGTGGACCTTGGCAAAGACGACGATATTTACATCGCTCGTGCGAAATGGTTAGAAGACGATAAAACGCTTTCATACCAATGGCAAGACCGCTCTCAGCACACCTTGGAATTGCGCTTTTATAACAGCGACACAAAAGAGCAAAAAGTTGCCTTAACTGAAACCAGCGATACTTGGATCAACCTGCACTTTGACCTACAGTTTTTGAAAGACAAAAAACACTTTATTTGGGCCTCTGAGCGCAATGGCTTTAAGCATTTATACCTTTACCGTAGCAACGGTAAATTGGTACGCCAAATCACTAATGGTGACTGGGTGGTTGATAGTTTAAAGGGTATTGATGAGAAAAAAGGTATCGTCTATTTTGCCGGACGTAAAGATACCGCTCTTGAAAGCCACTTATACAGTGTGCCATTATTTAAAAAGGGCGACATTAAACGTATTACCGAGCAAGGCCAATACCACAATGTCGTCATTGCCAAAGACAGTAAAACCTTTATTGATAACAGCTCATCGGTAAATAAACCAGGATCGGCTGCACTTCGTAACATAAACGGCGAGTTTATTACTTGGCTTGAGGAAAACAAGCTAGATAAAACACACCCTCTTACACCTTATTTAGCTGACTTAGCTGAGCCAGAATACGGCACAATAAAAGCCGATGATGGCCAAGTGATGCATTACCGCTTATTTAAGCCCGCCACTATTAATGATGGTAAAAAGCACCCTGTACTGGTGAATGTTTATGGCGGCCCACATGCACAACGTGTAACGAACAGCTGGCGCAGTAAAAACTTATACTTCCAATATATGGCGCAACAAGGTTATGTGGTTTTCCAACTTGATAATCGCGGCTCATATAATCGCGGTAAAAAGTTCGAAGATGCCATATACAAGCATTTAGGTGTGGTGGAAGTAGCCGACCAAATCAAGGGCGTGGAATTTTTACGTACTCTTGATTACGTTGACCCGCAGCGTATTGGTATTTATGGCCACAGTTACGGCGGTTACATGGCATTAATGACCATGTTTAAAGCCGGTGATTACTTTCAAGCCGGTGTATCAGGTGCACCAGTGACTGATTGGGCATTGTATGATACTCATTACACAGAGCGCTATTTAGGCCACCCTGAAACAAACGCTAAAGGTTACACCGACAGTGCAGTATTCCCATACGCAGATGGCTTAAAAGGGCCATTAATGATCTACCATGGTATGGCTGATGACAACGTACTATTCACGCATGCCACTAAGTTATTTAAGCAACTACAAGATAACGAAAAACAGTTTGAGATGATGACCTACCCAGGTTCAAAGCACAGCTTACGTGGTAAAAGTGTACAAACGCATTTACATCAAACAATTACCAGTTTCTTTAACCGCCATTTTGACGTTAAATAACATGCTTCAATTGTTTTATAATTAAACTAAAGGCTGATTGTGTGATCAGCCTTTTTTTTGCATTAATAAAAATTGCAGCGTTATTTATTATCAATAATAACCGCTAATTACCTAGATTTTTATACCTTTTTAACTACGCTTAATGATATTCGCGAACAATGCGAGCACACACAAAGGATCTTCTATGTCGTATCTACGCCGTTTTACAATTTTCCAGCGTTTAGCAATGCTGGTTAGTGTGGTGGTAATTGGCTTACTTTTCTTAAGTATTACCAGCCTTACGCAACAATATAGTTCACTAAAAACAGAACAATATACTAAAACAAAAAACTTAGTGGAAGCAGCTCATAGCCTTATTAGCCATGCTTACTCTTTAGAACAGGCTGGCACATTAAACAAACAGCAAGCACAACAACATGCCTTAGATACCATTGCAGCCATGCGTTATGACGAAAGCAACTATTACTGGATCAACGACTATCAGCCAAATATGGTGATGCATCCAATTAAGCCAGACCTCAATGGTAAATCTTTAGCCAACAACAAAGATCCCGATGGCACTCTATTATTTATTGAAATGGTGAATATAGTAAAACAACAAGGTAGCGGCTTCGTACCATATAAATGGCCAAAGCCAGGCAAAGACATGCCGGTAGATAAAATTGCCTTTGTGAAAGGTTTTACGCCTTGGCAATGGATCATTGGCTCAGGTGTATATTTAGATACGATTGATGAAACATTCTCTGAACTGCGAACCCTAATGATCATCAATGCCAGTGTTATTCTCTTACTGTTTATTAGTTTAAGTTACTTAATTGCACGTAGTATCTTACTGCCAACGCAACTTGCAGCCGATATGATGAAAGATATTTCACAGGGCGAAGGCGATTTAACGCAAGTGTTAGATGAAAGCGGCAATGATGAAGTCTCTCGTTTGTCTCGGTATTTTAATTTATATACCACAAAAATTCGCGAATCACTTAAACAAGTCGCGACCAATGCTTACGATGTAAACCATCATGCGCAGACTGTTGATGATGCAAGTAAAACCAATCATTCTTTCATCGAGCTGCAAAATGACAGCTCAACCCAAGTAGCTGCAGCAATGGAACAGATGACCCATCAAATACATGATGTAAGTCGTAATGCTGAGGCTGCCGAACATGCTGCTGTTGATGCAGCAAGTAATGCCTCACAAGGCAAAGAAGTGGTGGCAAAAACAATTAAAGCCATTGAAACCCTATCACACAATATTGAAACAGTGAGTCAAGTGACTGCCGATTTAGCCAACGAAAGTAATAATATTGGCTCAGTGCTTGATGTAATTAGAGGAATCGCTGAACAAACCAATTTACTCGCGCTCAATGCTGCAATTGAGGCGGCACGCGCTGGTGAACAAGGCCGTGGCTTTGCCGTTGTTGCCGATGAAGTACGCACGCTAGCTAGTCGCACGGGGAAAAGTACCGACGAAATTCAAGCCATGATAGCCAAACTACAAAAAGGCGCGCAGGCGGCGGTTGAAGCTGTCACGGCGAGCCAACAACTATCAAGTAGCACCGTAGAGCAAGCTGGCACTGCCAATAACTCGTTAACTGAAATTGAGCGACTGGTCTCTGTGATCACCGATATGAACGGCCAAATTGCCCGCGCAACCGAGCAACAATCAAGTGCCGCTGACGAAGTGAATTTACGTATTAATGAATTATCGCAATCAACGGAGCATTCATTAGCGAATACAGCACAACTTTCTAGTGCCAGTGATAATTTAAAACATAGCAGCCAAGAACTAAGCGATGTTGTGAGTCGCTTTAAGCTAGATTAATTAACTTACAATGCAGTCGTAACAAAGCCCCGTCATGTTCAATGGCGGGGCTTTTGCTTATTAAATATTATAAGCAGTAACGCGCAAATAGGCTGCTTAAACCAGCTGCAGTAGGTTTGCCATGTTGCCAATCGCCACCTTCAACACCACTACCGGCAATATCCATATGCACATAGGGAATTGGCTGGGCAGAGTCAGTGCCATGTTTATCTAGGCCACCCACAATCGCTAAAAACGCCATTGGGAACTGGTGTCCGCGCGCAGTGACAGCCGATGCCGCGTTGTTACTTGATAGCACATCATCCGCTAGAGTGCGCGGTTTAATAAAGTCATAGTCTTCGCGGCGACTGCGAGAAACTTCTGCGCCATCTGCCCATAAATCGCCACAATCAGCCAATTTACGAGAGATATTCGCAGCACGTGCAGGGCCGTTTTCAACATACGCACTGTATGGTCCCATAGCACGGGCAGCATGACCGGTTAGTGTCGCAACAGTAAAGAGCTCTGGGTTCACTTGCGTTTTAGCAAGCTCTTTCATTTCGCTTAGTAAATCCCCCATCGCTAAGCGACCTTCCGCATCGGTGTTACCAATACGTACTCGAACACCTTCACGGCTAGTGATAATTTCATCTGGCACAAAACAATCAGAGCCAATCGAGTTACGTACCACCGCTAAAAAAGCCATTACTTTTACGCCTTGTGGCGCAAAATCAGCAACTGATTTCATAAACCCAGCAACAGAAGCAGCACCACCTTTATCACGGCTCATGCCCGCCATAAAGCCGCCTACTTTTAAGTCCGCGCCGCCGGTGTCATACACTAAGCCTTTACCAACAAACATTAAAGTACGAGTTACTTCACCTTCTGGCACATACTCAAGTTTTACAACACGCGGGTGATGACGCTCAACCGCATATGAAGCGCGAGCTACCGTGCTCATCATTGGGTACTCTTTATCAATAGTGGCGATATCTGCAATCACTTCAACACTGACTTTAGAGCCTTTAAATAAATCTACGCAGTAATCTGCAAAGCGCGGTGGCGCCATACGCTCAGGTTCAGTGCCACATAAATCACGCGCCGCGTATTGCCCAGCGGCAATCGCATTAACCGCTTTAATAGTCTGCTCATTGGCACCAAATAACGCAATTTGGGTGATTGGCTCGATACTTTCACCATGATGCTCACGCGCTTCTAGCGGCTGCCAAAGAGCTTGGCATGCACCTAAATAGGCAACTTCTAAGGCATACTGATAACGGCTGTCTTGGCTTGCTTGTGGTAAGTAAATAGCAGGTTTGGTACTACCCGATGCTTTCGCCTCAATTATCGCCAGTTTAGCGGCATCAAAATAACGACGGACATCGTCATAATCACGATTTAACGGACCTGTCGGCGCTAAAATTACGCGTTTTGAGTCAACCACGAGGAACGTTACTTGTTTACCGATACGTGCATCAACCGCCATTTGCGCTTTAATCGCTAGGCTTAGATTCGGATCGTCTAATTGTGAAAAATTATCGGCAATAATAATAAGCGCGTCATGTTTTGCGTTATCTAATTGCGGGGCTGCAACTGCGTGAGGATATGCCATAAAAAGGTCCTGTTGTCGAAAAACTGAGGACCTTATTATCATTGATTTAACTAGCTATTGCCAGCAAAGCACGACAAGCTTATGTGCCGCTGGCAACTTGCAGTTACAGTGTAAAATAAATCAGTTACTCACTGCTTACGGGTTTATTCTCTGCGCGATGTTTAGCGATCACAGACCAGGCTTCAAGCATCACCAACACACTGATGATTAAGACAATGATATCCAATGTCACTAATAACCAGTTACCTTGTTGGTAATACTCGCCAAGCTTGATCACCCCAGCAAAAAACGCCATCACTAGCACAAAACTCATCGGAATAAGCGTGTACTTAGCTGGGCGATTTGCTTTGATCAACATCACCGAAATAACTAACAACGTCAGGCTCGCTAAAATCTGATTCGTTGAGCCAAACAACGGCCAAATGATCATGCCACCACTGCCATCAGCGCCACCAGCACCAAAGGCCAATAATAAACAACTTAGCACTGCAATCAATGTGGCTATTACGCCATTTTTTATCACTTTAATATTATAAATATCACCCCACTCTTGAATGATATAACGCTGCAAGCGCACTCCAGAGTCCATCGTCGTACCAGCAAATAGCACCACCATAACGGCAAGCAATGTCGATGCAATTTCGTTTGAAATACCCCAACCAGTTTCAATTAGGTTGGCACCGCCATTAACAAAAGCACCGACGCTACCGGCCCCTAAATGGCTATATATTTCATGCCATTCTTCTGGCGATACAGCAAGCGCCACACCACTTACAGCAACCAAAGTGATCAGGGCTAACATGCCCTCGCCCACAGCACCGAGGTAGCCAACAAAACGGCCATCGGTTTCTTTATTAAGCTGCTTAGAGCTAGTACCCGATGACACAATACCGTGAAAGCCCGACACCGCGCCACAGGCTATGGTGACAAATAGTAAAGGAATAATACTCGGGGTATCTATCGCAGTTTGCGTGTTAAAAGCTGGAGCAGTGATATCAGGCATAGAAACAAAAACTGCGCCATATAACAGCACTAAACCTACCAATAATTGCATACCATTGATGAAATCACGCGGTTGTAACAACATCCAAACCGGTAACAATGACGCGATAGCTGCATATATAAATAAAATAATGATCCAGTTAGCATTGGCGCTTAAACCAAATAGCTCGTCAGGGAGAGTAATAGGCATGCTGCTGCCTAAATAGATGGTGTAATATAAAATCCCCACGCCGATAAAGCACAGCGGAATAAGAGAGATTTTTTTACGCAACAATTGACCAATCACGAGCGCTACCACAATTGCAGCCCAAGCTGGGAAAACCGCATTTGGGCTACTGATAAATGATTTTGCTATCACCACCCCAAACACCGCATTAACCATTAATAACACCAGAAAAACCACAATCATAAATAACGCGCGGGTACGCTTACCAATCACGGTTTCTGAGAGCGCGCCCATGGATTTGCCTTTATTACGCGCACTGGCCCAAAGCGCGCCCATATCGTGCACACCGGCAAAAAATATAGTACCTAATACGACCCACAATACGGCTGGCACCCAGCCCCAGTAAACAGCAATCGCAGGGCCAACAATTGGCGCAGCACCTGCGACAGAGGTAAAATGATGCCCCCAAAGCACCACTTTATTGGTAGGTACAAAATCTTTACCATCTTCGAGTTCATGCGCTGGGGTGACAAAACTGTCATCCATTTTGAAAATCTTTTCGGCGATAAATTTAGAATAAACAAACCAACCAAAAAGCATTCCAACCATACCTAGCAGTACAATTACAACTGATTGCATAGCGCTCTCCTTATAGTTATAGTTATATAAATGTGTGTTGTTCACTTTCTACACTAGCAAGACTTGAGTAAAAAACACTCTAAACCTTTAGTCTAATATACTTAACTGAAGATGCTGTTGCGGCTCGTTTTTTACGCCAATCCCGATGCCAAGTAATCGTACCGGTTGCTGTTGACCACGTTGATACGCTTTGCTTAGTAGTTCAGTAAATATAGCTGTGTCAATTTGATGATAGGACTGATCTGCCGATGTCACCACAAAATTAGCAAATTTTACTTTCACACTGAGTTTATTGATGCGTTGTTGTAATTGCTGTTTTGCTAATCGTCGAGTAAGTTCTTCTAACAAAATGGGCAATTGTTCTAGGCATTCTTGTAAGCTGGTTTTATTGTATTCGTAGGTATGTTCTACACTCAGAGATTTACGCACCCGCTCTGTAGACACTTTACCAATATGTAAGCCCGCACATTTTTGATACAGCGACACGCCAAAGTTACCAACATGCTGCTGCATCCAGTTAACACCTTTTTCGCACACATCGGCACCTGTGTATAAGCCCTTTAAATTAAGCTTTTCCAAAGTGACCTTACCCACACCGGGTATTTTGCCTAGAGGTAATTGCGCCAAAAACTCATCAACTAGTTCTGGTAACACTACAAACTGGCCGTTTGGTTTATTTTCGTCACTGGCGATTTTGGCAATAAACTTTATTGGTGCCACACCTGCTGATGCGGTTAAGCCAGTAGCGGCAAAAATATCAGCACGGATTTGCTGCGCCATTAATGTCGCACTGCCTTTACACGCTGTGCTGTCGGTGACATCAAGGTAGGCTTCATCTAAGGAAAGGGGTTCGATTAAATCGGTATAACGCTGAAAAATAGCGCGAATTTGTAGAGAGATTGCTTTGTATACCTGCATGCGGCCAGGTACAATCACTAAATCAGGGCAGCGTTGTTTAGCATGATAGTTGGACATAGCCGAGCGCACACCGTATTCACGAGCAATATAATTGGCCGTCGACAGTACGCCTCTTCTACTATTACCACCAATAGCCAACGGCACATTAGCTAAAGCTGGATTGTCGCGCATTTCTACCGCGGCATAAAAGCAATCCATGTCGATATGAATAAACTTTTTCATTCCCAAAACCAAACAACTGTATATATGAACAGTTATTATTAATTAACTTTACCCTATAAGCAAGTTATCAGCTGGGGGATTCTTCTTCTAGGTTTTTCTTGCGTGTAAATAATCTATGCCCAAACAACCAAAAAGCACCTTCGAATACAAAGCCAAGGATCACTAATGCTATAGCACCTGATGCGTTGCCCATTGCATAACACAAAAATGCTAAACCCAGCAGGCCAAGCAGGGCCAACCATTTGGTAATTTTTGCTGCAACTAAGTTCATAATTTGCTCCTTTAAATCATCAAAACACCAAACTGAAAGTTATCATTTACGTAAGCGTGAACTACTAAAGCTAGCATGTTTTGATGATTTTTCTAATTTTCTTGAGCTAAAAGCAGCATATTGCTAACCTGAGTATTCATTACAGTAATCGAGTTTGTTTATGCAATCGTTTATAGAACAACACCCTATTCACACCAAAATTAATGTTGCTTGGGGTGAAATGGATGCCTTACAGCACGTTAATAATGTCGTTTATTTCCGTTATTTTGAAACTGCCCGAATTGATTTTTTTAATCAAATTAATTTGCTCGAAGACTTACAAAAAACAGGGGTAGGACCGGTGATCAGCGAAAATAACGCCCGTTATAAGCGCCCAGTTACGTTTCCAGATACTGTGCTTGTAGGAGTAACAATCAGTGACATTCAAGTTGATCGCTTTATGATGCATTACAAGGTGTTTAGCCAAGCACAAAACGCGTTGACGACTATTGGCTCATCACAAGTGGTGATGTTCAACTTTAAAACAGGCAACAAAGCTAATTTAAGTGAACCTCTTTTAGCGGCTCTTAAAACCTACTCGCAAGATTAAATAAGGAATCATTATGCGTTATAACCCTCTTGGCAGTAGTGGTATCAATGTATCACGCGTGTGCTTAGGCAGTATGACGTGGGGCGTGCAAAATAATCAAGCCGATGCGGATGAGCAAATAGCTTACGCCCTAGCGCAAGGTGTTAATTTTATTGATACCGCTGAAATGTATGCCATTCCACCCACGCCTGATACCTACGGAAAGACAGAGCAAATTATAGGTAACTGGCTAGCACGTAATCCAAGTAAACGAAATGACATAGTGCTGGCAACCAAAATTGCTGGTAATGGCCTAGCTTGGGTGCGTGATGGGGGTGATATTACTCGTCAAACGGTGGTCAGCGCCGTTGATGCATCATTAAAACGCCTGCAAACCGATGTAATCGATTTATATCAACTACATTGGCCAAATCGCCAATCGCCGCACTTTAGCAAACAATGGCCTGGTATGATCCGCTTTAGTGATGCCAATACACAGCAGCACACGGCAGGTATGTTAGACATTCTGGAAGGTTTAAATGATTGCGTTAAAGCCGGTAAAATTAAACATTGTGGCCTATCTGACGACACGCCCTGGGGTATAAGCCAATTTCTACGTTTAAGTGAGCAACATAATTTACCGCGCATGGTATCAATTCAAAATGAGTTTAGTTTATTACATGCCAAAGATTGGCCTTATTTAATTGAGCAATGTATTCATGAAGATATTGCCTATCTTCCTTGGTCGCCACTCGCAGGCGGTATGTTAACGGGTAAATATCTCAATGACGCTCGCCCTGAAGGAAGCCGCTGGACCTTAGTACAGCGTAACGGCTTATTCCGTGATACCGCGCAATCACAACAAGCAATTAGTCACTATGTTGAGATTGCCCAGCAATATCAGCTAACCCCTGCACAGTTGGCGCTGGCATGGTGCGACCAAGTAGATGGCGTAACCTCGTCAATTATTGGTGCGACCAGCTTAGCGCAATTAAAAGAAGACATAGAAGCGTTTAATATCGAGCTAAGTGAGCAAGCACTCACTGATATTGATGCAATATTTAGACAATATCCAATGCCATTCTAAGTAAATTAGCCCAATCAATAACATTGGTTGGGCTTAACTTCGCGCTTTACCTCTTCCTCACAACACGCTTTGAGTCATAAACAAAAAGGTAAAATACCAACAAAGTATGAGATTTTATAACTTTCCATAACAGCCCTCAGTCTTAGGTAGCAGAAAATATTAGTTGTTGTATACTCGAAAATAAGTTGTTAACAAGTAAGATATTTAACTATGCGAAGCGTGTATTACATTATTACTCTATTCTTTTACTTTTCAAGTAACTACGCATATGCAAATCGCACTAACACGATTACTGAAATTACTTGGCTACAAAGTGATACCGCTCCATTTCATTTAGAGAAAAGTACGCAAGCTCCTGCTGGAGGGCTGTGCGATTATTTAGTTGAACAACTGATTGCACAATTACCTGAGATAAAGCACACCCGTTTTTTATTACCGCAAAAGCGTATCGGCAAATATTTAGATGAAGGAAAAATGGCTTGCTACCCATGTATGATCCACCGTACAAAAAGCACAGATCGAGCTGCCTATTCCATACCAACTACGGTATACCCTGCATTTAATATAATTACCACACCCACAAATGCCAAGGCAATCAGCTTGCGCCATGGTGCTCCCGTACAACTAATTAACTTACTCACAGACAATCATTTTATTTTTGGCCAAACCGCTGCAAGAAAATTTACCCGCAAAATAAATGAAATAGCTTATAACACTAAAAGCTACGAAAACGCCTCTTTAAGTTGGAGCAGTGAGAACGAAAGTAGCGCCGTCATTGCAAGGCTAAATCATGGCTATATTGACTATACCATCGACTATCCGTTCCTAGCCGATTATTACAATCGTTTTAGCGAGTTGAGTAATGTGGTTGCTTTGCCAATAGCCGACCACCAGAACAACTTAGTGCTTGGAGCCATAGGTTGCTCTGCAAATGCGCCAAATAACTTTGCTAATAACGCACTACGTCAAATTAATCGCGTATTACAGCAAAGTATTTTACCATCAGCTCAATACCAAATGTCGCAACGACAATGGCTTGAGTCAACGTTTCCTGACTTTCTTGTGCAGTATCAGCAACAAGTATTAAACGTTAATCTGCCAGCCAGCGCTGCTCCAGAAGAAGTTGAGCATCCAAATAAAGCTGAACAATAAACTCACTGCCGGCACTGACTTCACCAACCCCTGCGGGCGTCCCTGTCATAATGATATCGCCATCTTGCAAGCTCATAAATTGGCTAATTTCAGCCAATATGGCATCCGCTTTGTGGATCATTAACCCACAATCGCCTTGTTGCTGGATATGGCCATCAATCGTCAGCTGAAAGCTAAATGGCTGCTGCGCAGCTGTAATTGCCACAAATTCACTGAATAATGCCGAGCCATCAAACGCCTTCGCTCGCTCCCATGGCAAACCTTGCGTTTTTAATCGCGTTTGCACTGCTCGTTTAGTTAAATCTAACCCTAAGCCCACAGCACTAAGCTGATTATTTTTAACGATAAAACAAAGTTCAGTCTCAAAGTGTAAAGTGTCTTGATTATGCTGACTGTGTAACTGTTCACTGATAGCGCTATTCGGCTTTATAAATAACAGCATTTCACTGGGGGTTTCATTGCCCAGCTCAGCAATATGTGCAGCATAATTACGGCCAATACAGATAATTTTATTGGGCGTGACTGATTGCCCTGCCACTTTAATGGTATTCATTGCAAACCTTCCTCGTACCTATGTCTCGTTGCTAACATTACTTATAAGTTAAAGATATTAACAAGTATTATCATACATTAATACCTATATTTGCCACTAAAAATGGAGATAAACAACAGCTTAGCAAATAATTATGATTAAATATTCCCTATAATAACATAAACATACTGATTGGCCGTAGATACATAAACTAATAACTATTGACGATTGTTTTACTTTCTACTAACTTAATGTAAGCGGTTACATAAATAAAGTCGGGTTCGGCGATTTTTTTTACAATTAAATGTAAGCGCTTACATTAGACGACAAACACAACAATAAAATCAAATCTGGAGATTTGCATGAACCACACACATTTCAAGAAAAAGCAGCTTGCTATTAGTCTGTCCATGGCTATGGGTTTAAGTGTGCTAATTCCTCATTCCGCCGTCGCCGAAGAAGAGCCCGCTGCAAAAACAGATATAGAAGTTATTCAAGTGTCAGGTATTCGCGGCAGCTTAGTTAAGTCTATGGATATTAAACGCCAATCTGCTGGCGTTGTAGACGCTATCACCTCTGAAGATATCGGCAAGTTCCCTGATACTAACCTTGCTGAATCGCTGCAACGGATCACTGGTGTATCAATTGACCGCAGCAACGGTGAAGGCAGTAAAATCACCGTACGTGGTTTTGGCCCTGAGTTTAACTTAGTGACGCTAAATGGTCGCCAAATGCCAACCACCGGTGGCCGCTCATTTGACTTTGCCGACATCGCCACCGAAAGTGTTAGCGGTGTTGAAGTTTATAAAACAGCCCGCGCTGACATTCCAAGTGGTGGCATTGGCGCAACCGTTAATATCAGTACCGCTAAACCTTTATCGAACCCAGGTTTACATGCCTCAGTAGGTGCAAAAGCCGTACATGACACCTCAAATGAAACTGGTAAAGATGTTACTCCCGAATATTCAGGTATTTACAGCAACACATTTAATGACGACAAATTCGGTATTTTAATTTCAGGCTCTGTGCAAGAGCGTGACAACCGCGAGCAATCAATGGCGGTTGATAACTGGATCCCAAATGTTGATATTTCAACATCACCGAATTTATCAGTAACCGATAACAACCAACGTGCAGACGGCACTACGTGGTATCCGCAAAATGCTGGTTATGCATTTTCAGATAACACCCGTAAACGTACCAATGGCCAACTGGTACTACAATATGCACCATCTGAAAAACTGACCGCAACACTTGATTACACGTATTCAAAACTTGAGTTTGAAAAAGACGGCCGTAGTTTTGGTGTATGGTTTAACAACGGTGGTAACGTAAATTCAGCTAACATCAATGAAAATGGTACCTACACACAAGTAAGCGAGTTTGGTGGGGATTACTCAACTAACTTAAACCGTGGTGCCACCACCAACGAAAATAAATCACTGGGTTTAAACCTTGATTGGCAAGTAACTGACAACTTCAACATTGAGTTTGATGCCCATAATTCATCGGCAGAAAGTGCCGGTGCTGGCATTGGCCACGATGCATTTATGATCATTGGTAACACCTCATGTGGTTCGTGTGCTAACCCAACCGTGAATATTGATGAAAAAATGGCTGACTTTAGTCAAGGTGAAATTCCGTTGATCGGCATGACTTTAACCAATGGCCAAGCAGAGTTAATGCCAAGCGATATGGGCTCCTTATTTGCCGGTGTTAATAAAGACTCCAATACCAATGACATTGATCAATATCAGCTTAAAAGCACTTGGTATAACGAAAACAGCAGTGCGCTTTCAAGCATCAACTTTGGTGTATCACACACAAAGATTGATTTTCGAACTACACAAACTTATTCAGAGCAGCTAGCTGCAGGTTGGTGGTTAAACTCTGCGGATTGGTACGACGATAGCTTGTTTACTCGTGTTGACAGCTCAGGCTTACTCGATGGTTTTTCAGGTGGTGGTAACGACAAACTACTTAACTACTATTACGATGCCGATTTTGATGAAATTGTGGCAATCGCAGAAAGCATTGATTGTGACCACCCTGATGGTGGTATTGGTGCCTGTAGCTGGCCAGCCGAGTTAAATGGCAAGGTGCAAGCAGGCCCTATCGACAACGACCAACGTGTGAGTGAAAAAACGCTCTCATTCTACACGCAAGCTAATTTTGAAACCGAATTTAACAACATGTACGTCACCATGGCGGTTGGCTTACGTTATGAAAAAACTGACGTTAGCTCTGATAGCTCAGAGCAGCCTGCTAATAGTATGGTCTGGATAAACGGTAACGAGTGGTCTTATGACTTTGGTGATACAATTTTCTCTGAAGGTACAGGTAGCACCAGTGAGTTTTTACCAAACTTAGATATTAATGTTGAAGTTGCCCAAGATGTAATGGCGCGTTTCTCTTATAGCCGTACACTGGCACGCCCTCCAGTAGGTTCATTACGTTCCACCACCTCATTTTTAGGTAACCCTAAGGTGGGTCAACGTAAAGTAGCTGTAGGTAACCCAAACCTAAAACCATTTGTATCTGATAACATTGATTTATCACTTGAATATTACTACGGCGAAGGCAGCTATATGTCGGCGGGTTATTACCGTAAACAAGTTGAAAACTTTATTGTTAATGTCACAACTCAAGAAACCATGGGTGATATTCGTGACCCATTTGTCGGTGAGCGCGCAGAACAAGCTCGCGAAGATTTAGCAGCCGAAGGTGTCACCCCTTCTGATCAAGCAATTCATGACAAGATCAATGAAAACCAAGGCACAGCACAAGGTACCGGCATCACAGGCGCAGCAACGGATCCATTAACTATCTTTGATGTTGCCCGCGATACCAACGTTGAGACAGGTAACTTATGGGGCTGGGAGCTTGCTGCTCAGCACATGTTTGGCGACACTGGATTTGGTGTCGTTGCAAACGCCACCTTCGTATTTGGTGATGTTGAAGCAGATCGTGATGCTGTTGGTTTCCAATTTGCACTACCGGGGTTAAGTGACTCAGCTAACCTCTCGGCAATTTATGATTTAAACGGTTTATCAGCGCGTCTATCGTATAACTGGCGTGATGAGTTCTTAAATGGCTTTGATCAACATTCATCGCCTATCTTTACTGAATCTTATGGTCAGTGGGATATTAACGTGAACTACGCAGTAAACGAGCAGCTAACTGTGTTTGTTGAAGGCTTAAACTTAACAGACGAAACACAACGTACTTATGTTCGTTACTCTGAGCAGTTATTACGTGCTAATCAGTACGGTGCCCGTTACAACATTGGTTTCCGCTACGCTTTCTAATATTTTGTTGTCAAAAAGCCGCTGCAAAGCGGCTTTTTTTTGCTACGCTATTTATACCCTCATTATGACAAGGGTATATCACTTAATTTGGTAATTATTAATGGCAATATCCGCGATAAATCATATTATTATAATTGGCGGCGGCAGTGCTGGCTGGCTTAGCGCTGGACTTATAGCCGCTCAAGGGCATCTGACTCACAACGCTAAAGTTACCCTTATTGAATCGCCTGAGGTGGCCACTTTAGGTGTTGGTGAAGGTACTTGGCCGACCATGCGGAAAACTTTAAAAACCATTGGTATTAGTGAAACACAATTCATTCGTGAATGTGATGCATCGTTTAAACAAGGTTCTCGTTTTGATGGCTGGTGCGATGATAAAAGCAATGACGACAGTAACGACTACTACTACCACCCGTTTAGCTTGCCCGTTGCTTATCAAAGCCTAAATATAGCGCCTTATTGGTTTGCCCAACATGAAGCGGTTAGCTTTAGTCATGCAGTTGCCAGCCAAACTTACTTTTGCGATCACCACAAAGCCCCAAAAACACATTTGCACAGCGACTATCAAGCACAGGCAAACTATGGCTATCATTTAGATGCTGGAAAATTTGCGCAACTATTAATGCGCCACTGCGTTGCTAAGCTCAATGTCAATCATCTGCTCAGTCATGTTGATGAGGTGATCAACGATGACGATGGTTATATAAGTGGGGTAAAAACCCGTGATCACGGCCTGATCACTGGCGACTTATTTATTGATTGCTCAGGCCATCATGGCCGCTTAATTGATAAGCACTATCAGGTACCACTAGAATCGCAACAACATATTCTATTTAATAACCGCGCAGTGGCTGTGCAAGTCCCCTACCCTAACAGTGAACAAGAGCTCCTTTCTTACACTAAAGCAACGGCGCAAGATACTGGCTGGATTTGGGATATCGGCTTACAAACTCGCCGAGGTGTTGGTATGGTGTATTCAAGTGCATATGAATCTAGCCAAGGCGCGAAAGATAAGCTGATAAGTTATTTAAAAGCCACACAAAGTGAGCTCGATATTAACAAGTTAACCATCCGCGAATTGAGCTTTCAACCAGGCTATCGAACACAGTTTTGGCATAAAAACTGTATCGCAATTGGTATGTCAGCAGGCTTTATCGAACCACTGGAAGCCTCAGCTTTGGTGATGGTGGAACTGGGCTTAAACACGCTACTGGCAAACTTTCCAACTCACCGCAAGGCCATGCCTCAGCTCAGTAAACGCTTTGATCAACAATGCCACTATCGGTGGCAGCGTATCATTGAGTTTTTAAAACTGCACTATGTGTTATCAAAGCGTAGTAGCGACTATTGGCAAGCACATAGAGATAGCAACACAATACCGCAAACCCTGCTTGATAACCTTGCGCTATGGCAATACCAAAGTCCTTGGCTGAATGATTTTGACCGTGCCCAAGAAGTGTTTTCAGCGGCTAGTTATCAGTTTGTTTTATACGGTATGAAGCACTTACCGGCATTTCCCAAAATGAACATGCCCGCAAGTATCATTGAGCATTTTAGCAATAATCAGCAAGCTGCAAAGCAAGGGTTAGCCAACTTACCCACTAACCGCCAGTTACTGGAGCATATTAAAAACTTTGGTTTACAGCCTATTTAACTTAACAGGTTTAAGTTAACCAATTGAATTAACCTTATTTAAAATCAGGAGGCCACATGGCCAACCATGTTTTACTTGATAATATTAGTCATAAAGAATTAAAAGTGATCACCGAACGTGGCGCAAAATGGGGCGATAACATCAGCTGCACAGCTATTTACCCGAGTGAATTCACTAAAGTACAAGCTAATCAACCCATTGTATTTCGTAAGCACCCACAGTCAGGGCAGTTTGAAGCATTAGCCTTATTTGGCTTTGAAAATAGCGAAAACCTACTACTCGATACACAAGGCAACTTAGCACTGAATTACTTACCACTGAGCATGCAGCGCCAACCTTTTTTAATCGGCCAGCAAACACAGTATAACCAAGGCATACCTGAGCAATCGTTAGTGGTGCATGTAGATTTAGACAGCCCACGTATTAATACAACAGAAGGGGAAGCTGTGTTTTTAGAACACGGTGGCAATAGCGACTACTTAAGCCATATTGCCCAAGTACTGAATACCCTGCATCTTGAAAATCAAGCCCTCCCCGCTTTTTTTGAACAACTCCTTGAGCTTAATTTAATTGAAGCATTTACAATTGAATACCAACAAAAAAATGCTGATAAAGTCACTGTCGGCGGTTTTTATACTATCAATCAACAAACCTTAAATACCCTCACCAGCGAGCAACTACAAGCCTTACAGCACAGTGGTTATTTGCAGGCTATTTATATGGCGATTGCATCGCTTGAGCAGATCCCAACCTTACTTAATAAAAAATGGGCGCAGCAGTAATGCCAAGCGCAGCTCAACAAATAAAGCAGCAAGTCAGGCACTGCCATATTGATGACATCGACGACTTGCCGAGCTTTTTAGCCGAGCAAACAACCCCTGTTGTGATCAAAGATGTTTGCGCGCACTGGCCTATGGTTGAGCAAGCCAAACAAAGCGATCAACAAGCACTGAGTTATTTAAAAAGCCTTGCTAGCGACTCACCTGTACGGGCATTTTCAGCCCCAGCCAAAGAGCGTGGCCGTTATTTTTACAATGCCCAAATGAACGGCTTTAATTTTAGCCAATATGCGAGCAATTTAGTTGCATTACTTGGCCAATTAGCACAAGCGAAGACGATAGCCGAACCAGACTCTTATTATATGGGCTCTACAGCGAGTGATTATTGTGCGCCGCAGTTTAATGTCAGTAACCCGTTACAGGTCACGTCGCATCACTGTTTAAAGAGCTTGTGGGTGGGTAATCACAGCCAAATTGCCGCCCATTATGATAATGCCGACAACCTTGCCTGTGTGGCAGCAGGCAGCCGTGAATTTATATTATTCCCGCCAGAGCAAGTAGATAACTTATATATTGGCCCGCTGGAATTTACCCCAGCAGGACAAGCCGTTAGCTTAGTTGATTTTGCTGCCCCTGATTTTAACCGTTTCCCCCGCTTTGAACAGGCGCTAAACAGCGCGCTGATCGCCAAGTTAGCGCCCGGTGATGGCATATTTATTCCTGCACTTTGGTGGCATCAGGTGAGCGCACCAGGGGCATTTAATGTACTGGTTAACTATTGGTGGCGCCAAGCAGCTGATCATTTAGCCAATCCATTTGATGCACTACTGCACAGTATGCTGGCAATTAAAGACTTACCCACAAGCCATAAAGCTCACTGGCAGACTTTCTTTAATCATTATGTATTTAATGACGATGTTAAGCTTGGTGAACACACACCTGATGATGTAAAAGGCATTCTTGGGGAAGTGGATGAACTGACTGCACGAAAAATTCGCCAGCTATTACTACAAAAATTAAATCGCTAATACTGGGTGGTTTGGCTATATATAAATGATAAGATGAGTCTTAAGCCTGCGATTACAACGAGTTCGGCGATGTAACCGCAGGCTTAAGACCCAAATAACTTAAAGTCGTTTACCTATGATCTGCTTAGCAGAGTCTTGATAGGTGGCGCAGCCTTTGCCGGTTTCAGGGTTAGCACTACACTCAAATACTCGCACGTAATCCACCAGCATCTGTTTTGGGAAGCCACTTTCATCCACGCCTTTTTCATTCACGTTAGCAGGCCAATTACCGCCAACCGCAAAGTTCAACAGCATATGAAAGCGTTTATCAAAAGGTGCAAAACCTGAGTTTTCCACTAACGTACCATCAGCTTGCTCACTAACTGAATACCACTGCTCACTTTTAAAGGTAGCAAAATGAATATCATCCACATACCAGCGCATTTCATCTTGCTGCCACTCAAGAGCATAAACATGAAAGGTATCGGCAGGATTTTGATCGCCAGCAAAGGTATACGCTGTACCACTGTAAACATTGCTCGGTGCTGGACCGCCATAATGCAAAGTACCATGTACACGACTCTCGAGTGTGCCTGCTGGCGCGGTTTTATCGTCTGTTGGCACTTTAAGATTAACCGCTTCCATAATGTCTATTTCGCCAGACGAGGCCCAACGGCCATATTGCCAATCAGTAGGCAGCATCCAAATTGCCGGCCAAGCCCCTTGCCCAGCGGGTAATTTGGCGCGTATTTCAAAGCGGCCATATTGCCAATCGCCTAAACCTTTACTGCGTAAACGTGCCGAGGTAAACGGTTGGGTTTGGGTGATTGCTCGCTCAGCATCGCTACTAACTTCATCGCGATTATGCTTAGCTCCTGTGTACTGCTCTTTACGAGCAATAATATGCAGCAGACCTTGATCGACAAAGCTATTTTCTGCACGGGCGGTATAACATTGTTTTTCGTCATTGCCACCACCACGGCAATTCACTTCATGCTGCCATTTTTGCGAATCAATTTGTGAGCCATTAAATTCATCTTGCCAAACCAGCTGCCAACCATCACCTAAACTGGCAGTTACAGGCTCAGTTTGCACTACCTGTTGGCAGGCGCTAAGTGCGCCTACCAATAATAATAGTGTTGGAGTTTTTATTGACATAGGATAGCCGACTCCTGTGTATGTTTGCTACTCACTGTTAATTTCGCAATTGATAGCTGCCAATCACCTTGGGTACTTAATTGCCACGGTGAAAACACCTGACCAAGGTTGACGTTTTGCTCTGCAAAACAGGCTAGATCAATATTCACTGTTTGCCACTGTGCATCATTATTTAGTCGCTCAGTGATATCTAACTTACCTTGGCAATCATCGCCACATTGCATGCCTAACCACAGTGGGCTGGTGCCTGCTTTATCAACTTTGATCTGCATCTGTAGCTGCCCTTGTTTTTCAACAAACGAACGTAAGTCAGACGGAAATGCAGCCATTAACCGCACTGCAGCAAGCTGTTCTCCAGTAAAGGTGATAGCACGCGCATCTTCTTGCACGTCTTTGTCAAAGGTTTTCACACTGACAGCCCCCACAGCTGCTCGGCTGCTTACCATAGTTTTTTGCTGCTCACCACTTTGCAGCTGCAAGCTCCACGGCGCTTTTACAGCACGTTCAAATAACACTAAGTCTTCAAGTTGCTCGGTTACTTGGCTTTGCTCTGCTAAGTCATCACCTAGCGTATTTTTATCTGCGTACGTTAAACCAAAACCGTATGGCAGCAATGGCGCGTAATCAGTGTCCCCTCGATTTGCATTGTCGATTGGGTTGTTTGGCCACGAGAATGATAACTTACCTTTAAAGTCATGATTCACAGAGCCATCAGCATTGGCAAATAACACATCGCTCAGGGCATCCCCTTCACTACCAGGCAGCCAAGTAGCAACAAAAGCATCACTGGCATTTAATTCCGCGTTCACCCACATCGGGCGGCCACTAATAAACAGTGATACAACAGGAATACCGGCCTTTTTGAACTTACCTAATAAGGCTAAATCGGTTTTATTACCACGTTGATATTCAAGGTTATCTAAGTCACCGTTGCCTTCTGCGTAGGGTTGCTCACCAAACACCACGATTGCAACATCTGGACGAGTATTGAACTGCCCATTTAAGTCATACTGAACTTGCCCGCCTGCTTGCTTAACGGTGCGTTCAATACCATCCAAAATCGAGGTACCACCTGGGAAATCGCTATTTTCGTTGCCTGTACCTTGCCATGTGATACTCCAGCCACCAGACTGCATACCAATGTTATCGGCACCTAAACCTGCCACAAGCACATTTGCTTTAGGTGAAAGTGGTAATAGCTGTTGTTTATTTTTAAGTAATACTAGTGACTCACGAACTGCTTGCTTTGCTATAGCACGATGTTCCGCGCTACCAATTACTTCTGTTTTACCCGAAAGTGGACGCTGTGCAGGGCTTGGTTTATCAAATAAACCCGCGCGCATTTTCACGCGTAAAATACGGGTCACGGCATCATCAATTCGGCTTTGTGCAATTTCGCCACTTTTAACTTGAGCAATTAAATTTTCGTAAAGTGGTTTCCATGCATCGGTTGGCACCATGTACACATCTAACCCAGCGTTCGCTGCTTGTGCACAATTACCATTAGTACAACCATCTATTTGCCCATGGCCGTTCCAGTCGCCAACTACAAAACCATCAAAGCCCATTTTGTCTTTGAGGACATCGGTCAATAAGTATTTACTGCCGTGAATTTTTTCACCATGCCAACTATTAAATGAGGCCATAACCGTTTGTGCACCGGCACCTAAGCCACCTACATAACCTTGCGCATGAATGTCGAACAACTCTTGCTCTGATGAGATGTTGTCGCCTTGATCATCACCGCCTTGCGTACCACCATCACCTAAAAAGTGTTTAACCGTACTAATAACGCGTTTATCAGATAAAAAGTCTTGATCAACCGCGCCTTGCAGGCCTTTTACGATTGCTGCTGAATAATCACGCACAATTTCAGGGTCTTCTGAATAACCTTCGTAAGTGCGACCCCAACGGTCGTCACGTACCACTGCAACTGTAGGTGCAAATACCCAGTCAATGCCTGTTACCATCACTTCTTGCGCGGTTGCTGCGGCTATTTTTTCAATCAGTGCTGGGTTATTGGTGGCGCCTAAACCAATGTTATGCGGGAATAAAGTAGCGCCAATCACATTGTTATGACCATGTACCGCATCGGTTCCCCACATAGTTGGAATATTAATACCATCAAGGGAATCATCCACTGATGCTTGATACATCTTCTCAGCAAGCGCTATCCAATCAGCTGCGGTTGCATGTTTATCATTATTAGGAAACGCCCCGCCACCATTTAAATAAGAGCCAAAACCATATTTACGCATATCTTCGACTGTTATATCGCGAATTTCAGGCTGGATCATTTGCGCAATTTTTTGCTCAAGCGTCATACTATTTAACAGTTTAGCAATTGCCGCTTCCATGTTGGCATCATCTTTAATACCAGTTGCTATTTTTGGCCAAATTTCATTATCAACTACTTTACTTGTTTGCATTTGTTCAGGCCCAGTGCAGCCGTTCATCGCGATGGCCGCCATCATTAGCGCAGTAAGTGTGAATGGTTTTTTTAATGTCATGTTTTTGCACCTAATTATTAATGACGAGTAAACGATACTTTTGAGCCAAACAGCGCAAAGTAAGTGATATATAAATAACAGCCTATTGGTAACATCAGTGCTAACTGCACACCAATACTATCAGCAAGCACACCTTGTAGTAGTGGAATAATCGCACCACCAACAATCGCTAAACAAAGGATACCTGAGCCTTGTGAGGTGTATTTACCTAGCCCTTGCAACGCTAAACTGAAAATAGTTGGGAACATAATTGAATTACACAGACCAACCAGTAAAAGCGCCCACATGGCAAATCCACCTTGTCCAGTCATCGCCATAATAATCAGCACAATGGCAAGTAAGCCATGACAGGCAAGCACTTTACCGGCATCAAATTTTTGCATCACAACGGCGCCAATAAAGCGGCCTATCATAGCACCGGCAAAGTAGTAACTAATATAATGAGCGGCTTGCTGCTCCGTTAAACTGCTAATATGATCAAGCGTTAAAAAGCCAACTAAGAAGCTACCAATAGCAACCTCAGCACCCACGTAGACAAAGATGCCTAAGGCACCAAAAAGTAAATGACGGTACTGCCACACACTGCCTAAATCAACAAATCCCTCAACCTGTTGATTTTGAGCCTCAGAATCACTCTCTTTACCTAGTTTAGGCAATTTTAAAAATGCAAAAATAACCGCAAGCACTAATAAACTGGCTGAAAGCATTAAGTAAGGAAACTTCACTTGCTCTGCAGTTGCTTGGCTCACTTCAGTTAAAATTAACCAACCACCAAAAATGGGCGCTATGGTAGTACCTAGTGAATTGAATGCTTGAGTCATGGTTAAGCGTGATGAAGCTGTTTTAGGTGAGCCAAGTACACTCACATACGGGTTTGCTGACACTTGTAAAATAGTAATACCAGACGCTAATACAAACAACGCCAGTAAAAACAGTTCATAAACATGGGCAACCGCTGCGGGGTAAAACAACGCGCAACCAATAGCGGCCACCACAAGACCAATAACAATGCCGTATTGATAGCCAATCTTGGCAACTAATTTGCCTGCGGGGATCGACATAACAAAATAAGCGCCAAAAAAGCAGAACTGCACTAGCATTGCTTGAGTATAGTTTAGCGAAAACATGCCTTTTAGATACGGGATCAAAATATCATTTAAGCAGGTAATAAATCCCCACATAAAAAATAATGTGGTCAACGACGTTAAAGCAAAGGTGTGCTTGCTCATAGGTTGCTGGCTATGTTCGTTCTCTGCCAAAGTGTGTGTGACATGTGCCATATTAAAATCTCTAATTATTTTTAATTATCAGTTCATTACAACTACAACTGGGCTTTTTTATGCAAATTATAAAAGCAAATAATAGTTGCAACATTAAATGTAAGCGCTTACATTTATAACATATAAATCGAATTTAGCAATTTATTTACAAAAAACCTGTAAGCGCTTACATTGAGCAGCTATGCTGTCTACAAAATAAATATTAAGCGATTGCTACTACTGAAAGTTAAAAGGTGCACCTTGAGCGAATTTAAAACTATATCACTGCCATCTAATTCACCAATGCTAACGCCGCAATTTGTATTTGGCGTAGCAACTGCTTCATTTCAAATTGAAGGGGCACGTGATACCCGCCTACCTTGTATTTGGGATACCTTTTGCACACAACCTAATGCTATTGCTGATAATAGCCATGGCGACATTGCTTGCGATCATGTCAATTTATGGCAACAAGATATTGAAATGATCGCAAACTTAGCCGTGGACGCATACCGACTATCTATTTCATGGCCGCGCGCACTGCATCAAGATGGCACACTGAATGAACAAGGGATTGGCTTCTATCGTGATTTATTAATTGCCTTAAAAGCACGTAATATTAAAACTTATGTAACACTCTATCACTGGGATCTACCACAATATTTGGAAGATCAAGGTGGCTGGCAAAACCGTGACACCGCTTATGCTTTTGCAGCTTATGCTGATGTGGTTAGTAAAGAACTTGCAGGATTGGTTGATTCGTATGCCACCCTAAATGAACCATTTTGTAGCGCTTACTTAGGTTACGAAATAGGTGTGCATGCACCGGGAATAAAAAGTCAACAAGCAGGCCGTCAAGCTGCCCACCATTTACTGCTAGCCCATGGCCTTGCGATGCAAGTATTACGGCACAACTGCCCTACTACTGAAGCCGGGATTGTACTTAATTTTAGCCCTAGCTACCCACTTACCGCTGCGGATAAAACAGCTGCAATGCTTGCCGATCAATACCATAATCAGTGGTACATCAAAGCCATATTAGAAGGGCAATACCCTGACTTGCTCAGCCAACTAAACGAAAATGTACAACCTGTGATTGCCCCAGGTGACATGGCGATAATTAGTCAACCAATTGATTTTATGGGTGTTAATTACTATACCCGCATTCACTATCGCAGTACTGAAGATAACTGGTTTGCCGAAGCGAGCATTGCTAATGTGCCAGTCACTGATATGGGTTGGGAAGTATACCCACAAGGCTTAACAGAGTTATTAGTTTCATTAAATGAGCAATACCAGTTACCTAAAGTGTATGTAACCGAAAATGGCGCGGCCATGGCTGATCACTTACACGAAGGGCAAGTAGCTGACTTAGAAAGAGTTAGTTACTATCATACGCACCTTAATGCCGTCCATGACGCCATACTTCAAGGAGTTGATATCCAAGGGTATTTTGCATGGAGTTTAATGGACAATTTTGAGTGGGCGTACGGCTACGAAAAACGTTTTGGCTTGGTTTATATTGACTATGCAAATCAACAACGGATACTTAAAGAAAGCGCTAAACAATATCGCAACTTACTGCAACAACGTAAAAAATAATAATAATATTGAGTGCCAATTATGCTAACTAAAAAAGAAAAAATAGCCTATGGCTTAGGTGATACTGCCAGTAACATCATTTTTCAAACCGTAATGCTATTTTTGACTTTTTTCTATACTGATATTTTTGGCATATCGCCTGCAATCGTCGGCACTTTATTTTTAGTGGTGCGCATCATTGATGCAATCACCGACCCATTAATGGGCGCACTCACCGATGCAACACGCACTAAATACGGCAACTATCGCCCTTATTTGTTGTGGCTGGCAATCCCATTTGGGGTGATCAGTATAATTACCTTTACCACACCTGATCTCAGCCCAACCGGCAAGGTGATTTATGCATTTGTCACTTACACTTTGCTTATGTTGGTCTACACCGCCATTAATATTCCCTACTCAGCCCTCGGTGGTGTACTCAGCCGTGATCCGAGTGAACGCGTCTCCATTCAATCTTATCGCTTCGTATTTGGTATGCTCGGTGGCTTACTCGTCAGTGCTTGCACATTGCCATTAGTAAGCTGGTTTGGTAAAGGCGATAATGCTCTTGGCTATCAGCTTACTATGATACTGATGAGCTGTTTCGGTGTGATATTATTTTTGATCTGCTTTCGCTTTACTAAAGAACGCGTAGTTGCACCACAGCAACAAACCCTTAGCCTCAAAGCACAAATGGCAACGTTGTGGCAAAACGGTCCTTTTAAAATACTCTGCGGTGCTGCCATTATGCTGCTCACGAGTATGGTGCTGCGTACGACTTTAGCAATTTATTACGTAAAATATGTCCTTGGCGAAGGCGACTTAGTTACGCAATTTGTTACCTTGGGAATGATCGGTAACATTCTCGGCTGTGCTTGCGCGCAACCATTAAGTAAACGCGTTGATAAAAAAACCGCTTATATTTATCTACAATATATTTCCGCTGCGATTAGCTGTATTGCCTTTTGGTTACCTGGCGAGCAATTAGTGCTCGCGTTTGCAGTGTACTTTTTGTGGTGTTTTTTCACCCAGATGGCGACTCCACTATTATGGGCAAAAATGGCTGATGCTATCGATTATGGGCAATGGCAAAATGGCCACCGACTAACT
The DNA here is from genome assembly GCF_011050055.1 of Pseudoalteromonas prydzensis. Classification (GTDB taxonomy): domain Bacteria; phylum Pseudomonadota; class Gammaproteobacteria; order Enterobacterales; family Alteromonadaceae; genus Pseudoalteromonas; species Pseudoalteromonas prydzensis_A. The sequence goes on from NZ_DRGM01000012.1 coordinate 63,250, forward strand.
GGCTTGGTCTATGCAAGCGTGGTGTTCTTTATTAAACTGGGCCTTGCACTGGGCGGAGCTATTGCTGGTTGGTTACTCGCTTACTATGGCTATCAAGCTAACACTGAGCTTAATGAAGCAACCAAAACCGGCATTTTAACCTCGTTTACTCTTTACCCTGCTATTGGCAGCGTACTTGTCGCTTTGATCATGACAAGGTATATTCTTGATAATAAAACTTTAAAGCAAATAAATGACGATTTAGCAGCTAACAGTCAAAAGGAATAACATGGCCACCATCTATGAGGTGTCAAAACTTGCCGGAGTGTCATTAGCAACCGTCTCAAGAGTGATGAATAATAATGCTAATGTCAGCGATATAACCCGCGAAAAAGTAACTCGCGCAATGACTGAGCTCGGCTATAGGCCAAACTCTATTGCTCAATCGTTAGCGTCAAATTGCTCAAATAGCGTAGGATTACTTGTTTCCGAGCTTCACGGCCCTTTTTATGGCCCAATGATGAGTGGTATCGAGACCGCTTTTCGTAAGCAAGGTAAACATGTGATCATCGCCGCAGGTCACAGTGATGAAGAACGAGAACAACAAGCGATCGAGTTTTTAATTAGCCGTAATTGTGATGGTTTAATTTTGCATGTTGAGGCCATCAGTGATGACTACCTAATAGAGCTCAGCAAAGGGAAAACCCCTTTTGTGCTAATCAATCGCTATATTGCCGAATTATCATCACGTTGTATTATTTTAGATAACGTGAAAGGTGGCTACTTAGCCGCTAAATATGTCTTAGAGCAAGGCCATACCAAGATTGCCTATATCAGTGGCCCACTGTGGAAAAAAGATGCTCAAGATCGCTTAACAGGCCACAAGCAGGCCCTTGCAGAGTATAACCTGAACTTTAATGAGCAATTACTGTATCAAGGTGATTTTATGGAAGATAGCGGCGCAGTAGGCTTCCAGCATCTATATAACAATCAGCAACAATTTACTGCGCTGATCTGTGCCAATGATGAAATGGCCACTGGGGCGATGGCAACAGCAAGAGAGTGTAAGATTAAGTTGCCCGAACAATTATCGATTATGGGCTACGATAATGTATTTTTTACTCGCCATGTTTACCCACCACTGAGCACCATAAATTACCCTATCAATGAAATGGGCCGCATGGCTGCCGATTGGGTATTGAGTAACGTTTATCAAAAAACCACGCCGCCATTACAAACGTTATTTGAACCGGAACTTATCATACGCCAATCAGTGCTTGCTAACCCCCAATAAGCTGGGTTAGCAATGCAAGATTAATTGGTTTTAATAAAACATGATCAATATTAAGTTGCTCTAGTTGCAGCGGCTCTGGTTGCATACCACTGACAATAACACGCGATAACTGAGGGTAATGCTGTTTGATATAGGCAGCTAACTCCAAGCCACTGCCATCAGGTAAATGCATATCTAACAAAACCTTATCAAAATGACTATCTGTTTTTAAGATAGCAACACAGTGCTCATAGCTAGTAGCGATACAGGTTTGCACACCTAAACTTTCAAGTAATAATTGGGTTATTTGCGCCGTATCGGCGTCATCTTCAACCAGTAAAAAGCGCATTTTATTTTGCGTAGCATCGACTGCTGGTATTACCTCAGCGGTATTTGGGGTGTTATTAGCTAAGTAAGTCTGTAAGCACAAATACAACAAGCTGGCATCGACTGGCTTACCTATGACCTCATTAAAACCCAGTGCAGTAAGCTCGCTATGGATGCCCTTCATTGTTGCAGCGGTAAGCGCAATAATAGCACCTTTAAATCCAGCTTTTCTCAGTTCAATAGCGGTTTCTTTACCACCCATCACTGGCATATGGATATCTAAATACACAATATCGTATGGATTGCCTTGCTGCTGCGCATTAGCTACTTTATCAAGTGCTTGCTTGCCGTGCTCGGCGTAATCTACTTTCGCTCCTGCGGACGAAATCATATGCCCGACGAGCACCCGCAAATCACGTAAATCATCAACCACTAACACTCGACCGCTGACCTTACACGGTGCCGTTTTTTGTTGCATATTAGGGGTGAGATCAAGCTTTAGTACATGCCGCTCAACCGCTTGAATGTTGCCAGGATACAAAGAGATAGTGAATTCAGAGCCCTTGCCTATTGCAGACTCTAAAGCAATACCACCTCGCATGCGGCTCAATAATTCTGAACAAATCGCAAGCCCTAAACCAGCACCACCAACAGAGCGCGATTCGACATCAGCTATTTGTTCAAACGGTTTAAATATCAAGGCTTGTTTTTCTGGCGCTATGCCCATCCCCGAGTCTTTAATGCTAAAAAACAGCATTTCGGTGTCATCAACCACTTTTGTCCACGCGCGAACAATGATCTCACCTTGCTCGGTAAATTTAATGGCATTGTTGATTATATTAATTAAAATTTGTCGAAACCGCGTGGCGTCAATGTTCACCACTAACGGTAAGGGTTGTAACGACTCAAAGCGCAGTGATAAACCTTTATCAAGTGCAGAAACTCGCATCAGGGTAAACACATCGGCCATAAGGCTATCAAGATTAACATCGCTGCAACTGAGCTCTAATTTATCAGCGGCAATTTTCGAAAGGTCGAGCACGTCATTTAACAAGCTTAATAAGTGTTTACCATTGCGGTAAATAACCCCGAGTTCATTACTAGCATGTTCATTAAAGTCACTTTGCATCAGCAGTTCGGTATAGCCTAAGATGGAGGATAAAGGCGTGCGTAATTCATGACTCAAATGGGCTAAAAAGCGGTCTTTAGAGCGATTTTCCGCTTCCGCTTTCAAGCGCTCAATGCGCTCATCTTCGATGTCTCTGCGTGCTAATGCATAACGAATTGAGCGCGCAAAACGGCTACTGCTCATTTCGTTTTTAACTAAATAATCAACGGCCCCAGCATCCAGTGCAGCCGAATCAAGCTCATCATCCGATTGCCCAGTGAGCATAATAATTGGCCCAGTGAAGCCATTTTCGACCGCCTGCTTTAATACCGTGAGGCCATCCGACGCGCCTAACCGGTAATCAAGCAGGCAAATATCATGTCGGTTTTGACTTAACAGCTGCACTGCTTGCTTGGGATCACTGATCCACTCTATATCAAATGTATGGGAACTCAGCTGCTCTAGATAATCACAGGTTAAAATATAATCATCTTCATCGTCTTCAACAAGTAACAGCTTAGTTGCCTTATCTAACATAGCGTCTCCAGTTTTTTATTTAGTCATTAAACGTACTAGGTAACTCTACAAACTCCACCCAGTACTTACCTAACGTTTTCATTAGTTCTACCAAACCATCAAAGGTAACTGGTTTAGTAATGTATGAAGCCGCGCCTAGATCGTAACCCTTAACCATGTCTTCTTCTTGCTTAGAAGTGGTTAAAATAACAACTGGAATACCTTTTAAGTTTGGATTGCCTTTAATCGCTTGCAACGCTTCACGGCCGTCCATGCGTGGCATATTCAAATCCAATAAAATCAACCCAGGTCGTGGTGATGAGTTTTTGTCTTCAAACTTACCTTTGCGCTCTAGGTACTCCAAAAGCTCCACACCATCTTCAACAAAGTATAACTCGTTTAGTACGCGGCTTTCGGCTAGTGCGTCTTGCGTTAATAAACGATCATCTTCATCGTCATCAGCCATTAAAATGGTGATTGGCTTTACTTTAGAAAATGGCATTTAAGCCTCTCCTTGCAATGTGAAAAGTTCGCTTTCCACAGGTAGTTTTATGATGAAGGTTGCCCCTTCACCGGTGTCACTTTGCGCCGCTATCGTACCGCCGTGACGCTCTACAATACGACGACACACGGATAAACCAATCCCCGTGCCTTTATATTGCGAACGCCCATGCAGACGTTGAAACGGAACAAAAATTTTATCGGTATATTCTGGTGCAAAACCAATACCGTTATCTTTCACTGTAATGATTTGCCATTCCAGCTCAGTATTATAATCATCATTAAATTCAGTATGATGCTGATACTCGATAGTGATAATTGGTGCCACATCTGGACGTCTAAATTTCACCGCATTTGAAATCAAATTCAAAAATAGCTGCTGCATTTGGCTCAGATCTGCTTGTATTATTGGCATTTCGCCCACCTTGACCTGCGCATTTGACTCTTTAATCGCAATTTCTAAATCGCTTAGTACATCATCAAGGACTTGCTTTAAATCAGTATCGGCAAAGTCTTTACCACGCGTGGTCACTCGTGAAAACTCTAACAAGTCATTAATTAAGTTAGACATCCGTTGCGCTGCATTTTTCATCCGCGCGATGTAATCAATGCCTTTTTCACCCAGCTCATCTTTAAACATGGTTTCTAAGCGATCACTAAAAGCCTGAATTTTACGCAGTGGCTCTTGTAAATCATGACTTGCTACAAAGGCAAACTCTTCAAGCTCACGGTTAGAGCGGCTCAATTCATCAGAGTATAAGGTCAACTCCTGAGTACGCTCAGTCACTTTACTAGCAAGTGTTTCGTTTTGATATTCAAGTTCCTGCTGATATTTTGCCGCTGTATGTAAGTTAATACGCGTGAGCATAAACATACCAAGGATAAATAACGCACTGGTCACGGCAGTAATTGCAAAAGTGAGTTTGGCTTCTTTTTTAATTTGCCCTAACTTTCGAAACTGCACAGCTTTAAAAGCAGACTCAGCATCTTGAATTTCATCAGCGAGCTCTCTAATTTCTTCATAAAGCTTACGACCTTGATGCGTCTCTAGTAAGTAATGAGCACGGCGTTCTTTATCTGCTAACGCTAAATCAACGGTTCTGGTTAATACCGCCACTTTATCATCAACCAAAAATAGTAAACGTGCTACTTTCTCTGCTTGGCCTACAATCTCAGTACGTAAATTTCTAACCAGTGTAGCTTGTGAATTGAGCTGCATAATAGCGTCGTTGTAAGGTGCTAAATAATCTTTATCGCCCGTTAATAAGTAACCACGTTGTCCTGATTCTGCCTGCACAATAGAAAGATGCAGCTTCTCAATTGCGGTGTTTAACATATTAGTATCATCTAAACGCTGTTGGGTTTGCGTCAGGCTTTGAATGGTATTCATTGCCAAAATCGCATTCCCCACCACAATACAAAGCAGCACTGCGATAAAACTGGCCCAGGTTACCTTGACCTTACCTTGTTGCTTTTGCTGCTTCATTTATAATCCTTTTATATTATTCAACGACGCCGAGATGCGATATTTGTTCCAAACTGTCACTACATTGTTGGCAATTACTAATTATTTTATCCAATGCCGCTAACGCTTTATCTTTCGGCATATCGTTTTCAATTACCAATTTAATTAGTTCTGCATTCATTGAGATTCGGTTTAGCGGTGCTCGTGCATCATGAACGAGTTTATTTAACGGTTCGTTATTACTCATACTTTTCCTTATTTAGCTATATTCACCAATGCCGCCATATGCATTTAAGCGGTTGTATAAGGTTTTTGTACTTATTCCCAGCATTTGCGCCGCAAGGGTTTTATTACCTTGTACTTTATCTAAAGTGGCGTGGATCAGTTCTTTTTCAACTTCTTCAATAGTTTGCCCGGCACTAACTTGGCTTACTTGCGCGCGTTTATTAACCCGAGAAAACGGCGATTCCAAACTATCCGGTAAACTAATAGCCTTACCCGTTGGCTCGCTCATAATAAAAGCACGATGAATTGCATGGCGAAGTTCTCGCACATTGCCTGGCCAATCATAACTTTCAAGCAGTTTTAATTGACTGGCTTGCCACTGAAAATCAGTATCGTTTTCCTCATTTAACTGCTCTAAAAATGCGTTAGCGAGTAAACTTATGTCTGCTTTACGCTCGCGAAGTGGCGGAATATCAATAGGAAATACCGCTAAACGAAAGTAGATATCTTCACGAATAATATTATTTTGCGCTAAGTCTTGCAGTGAGCGGTTGGTCGCAGAAATGACCCGACAATCAACAGCGCTTTCTTTACTGCCTCCGACTCGGGTTACTTTTTTAGTTTCCAGCACGCGCAGTAAATTAGGCTGCATATCAATTGGCATTTCGGTTACTTCATCTAAAAATAACGTGCCACCCGTTGCTTGCTCAAATACACCATCTTTACGCGCGATAGCGCCAGTAAACGCGCCTTTTTCATGACCGAATAATTCACTGCCGATCAGCTCTTTTGAAAGTGATCCACAGTTGGTAGCAACTAATGGGCCTGCACACGCGCTGGCGTTATGAATAGCCTGCGCCACCACTTCTTTACCCGCACCACTTTCACCCATTAACATTACATTGGCATTGGTGTTAGCGACGCGCTCAATCATGGTATACAGCTGCTGCATTTGCGGCGATTCGCCTATTAAAGTGCCAAAATGCTTTTTAATACTCGGTGCTGATTTTTTCTTAACCGCTGCTTTTTTGGGATTTAAAACGCGTTCAATGTCTTCGCGTTGCAAAGGTTTAACTAAATGGCCAACATTTGGCTCACACATTTCAGCCAATTTACCTTTGACTGAAGGATGACCTGAAATAAGGGTAATTTTAGGTTTTTGGCCAATGCTTTTAAGGTGTTCAACTAAATGCAAACCGCTGCCGTCTGGCAACATAAAATCTAGGAAAACGTGGTCAAAACGATTATTAACAAACCACTGCTCAGCCTCTGCTAAATTAGCTGCAGTATTAATGTTATGTCCTAAAAACTCTACTATATGACAAACGACATCACTAAACTCGCTATCATCATCAACTAACAGTATGTTTAACATGATAAATCCCTATGCTTGTTATCATTGCCCAGCCTAACATATTAACTGCCTTATTCTACAAAATCGATGCTTAACTGGAAATTTACGCCGCCTAAATAGATTTAGATCTTTTTTGAGATATAATTTTTAAATTAAATTTTAAGGAACATTCTGATGCGCTTACTTAAGAGCACCGTTCATCCCAGTGTGAGTGCCAGCGAACCACGCCAATTTACTCGCCTAACGAGCCGTGCTATTGCCTTAAAAGGCAGTGATATTTTACTTATGTACACCGCCCGCTATGAAGATTACAGCCTACCAGGGGGTGGCGTTGATGAAGGTGAAGCGATAGAGCAAGGACTAATCCGCGAGCTACAAGAAGAAACCGGCGCGCAAAACATCAAAGTACTCGGTGAGTTTGGGCTTTATGAAGAATATCGCCCTTGGTATAAAGATGATTATACCGTGATCCATATAAAGTCTTACTGCTATTTTTGCAGCATCGATGAACAATTAGGCCAAGCGCAATTAGAACATTACGAACAACAAAATGGCATGGTTGCTAAATGGGTGAACATTCATGATGCCATTGCTCATAACGAGCGAACGCTGGCAACCAGTGATAAACAAGGGCTATCTATCATTCGCGAAACCTATTTATTAAAACAAATAGCCCGTTATATCGCTTAATCCCATTGTGTCATTAATAAGGCTGACAGTGCAGCGGCATTAATATTTTCTCTAACAATGTATTTTTGCCCGCACCATAACGGCGAAAAATCACTTTTGCCTTGTGCTTCAGATTTAGCACGCAATGCACTTAGCGCAATACTAGCAAATGGAAATGCAGGCGCTTGCTGTGGCATAGTGCCAAGCTCGTGCATAACGCGGTTTTCAATCCCTCGAGCCGCGCGTCCAGAAAAAACCGTTGTCAGCGCCGTGCTGTTCGCTGGCTGCTGTAAAATAGCATCACGGTGCAGCGCTGACGTTGTTGCCTCTTGGCACAGTAAATAAGCACTGCCTACTTGTACCATTGCAGCGCCTAATGATTGCATTTTTTTTGCATCCTCGGCAGTGGCAATGCCGCCTGCGGCAATAACAGCAACATTAAGCTCAGCCACACATTGCTCAACCAATACCGCCGTTGGCTGCTGCAAACTTAAGTCCATTGATAAAAAGTGCCCTCGATGGCCGCCCGCCTCTAAACCCTGTGCTATAACGGCATCGGCTCCGTTAGCTGCCAACCACTTGGCTTCTTCAACAGTGGTAGCAGTGGATATCACTTTGCCGCCCCAGCTTTTAATTTGCTGTACTATGGCAGGCTCGGGCAAGCCAAAATGAAAGCTCACAACGGGCGGTTTAAAAGGCGCAATAAGTGCTACAGTGTCTGCATCGATTGGCTGACGCGAAGCCGTCATTGTTAGCTTTGCTTGATCAATATTAAATTCAGCAAAATAAGGAGCAAGTAACTGGTGCCAATCCTGTTTTTGTACATTGCTATAACTGGCTGGTGTATGGCAAAAAAAGTTAAGGTTATAGGGATTACTGGTCGCTTGAGTTAGTTTATCAAGCTCGCTAACTAACTGTTCTTTAGAGAGCATCGCACAGGGTAATGATCCTAAACCACCGGCATTACTCACAGCAGCAGCCAAACGAAAGTCTTGTACACCCGCCATCGGCGCTTGAATAAGCGCTAAATGCGTATTAAAAAAAGATAACGCCACAACATACTCCTTGTAACTTTTTCAGTCACCTGCACTTTTTACCGACATAAAACTAAATGCTAACTGAAAATAATAAAAGAATGAACCAATAAAAATAAAAAGACCAATAATTACAGTGGATTAAGAATATAAAACACATTAATACAGAGTTGGTGTTAGCTTTGCACACTCCCTACATACTATTTGTAAGGAGATTATGATGACTAATACAGTAACAACGATCAATCCAAGCACTGAACAACCCATTGCAGAATATACACTGCTTACTTTAGCACAAGCAAAAACCGAGGTAGACAAATGTCAGCAAGCATATTTAGATTGGCGCCATATTTCACTCACTGATCGTGCCAAGTATTTAAACCAGCTAGCCTATCTGTTTGAACAACACAAAAAGTCACTTGCCACACTCATGACTAATGAAATGGGTAAGTTGTATCAGCAAGGTTTGCAAGAGGTCAAGCTCTGTGCAGCAATTTGCCATTACACCGCCGAGCACGGTCAAGCTCAATTGACTGATGAAGAGCGGCCAATGGAGAATGGTCACGCCATCATTAGCTACCAGCCAACGGGGGTTTTATTAGGCATTCAACCTTGGAACTTTCCACTTTATCAAGTTGTACGTTACGCCGTTACCAATATCATGGCAGGCAACACCACAGTACTAAAACACGCTAGTAACGTTTTTGGTATGGCTGAAAAGATCGAAGCATTATTTATTGAAGCAGGTTTTCCAAGCCATGTATTTAAAAACTTATTAATCGATGGCAAAACTGCCAGCGAGCTAATCAGCCACAACGCTATTCGTGGAGTAACATTTACAGGCAGTGATGACACAGGTAAAAAAGTGGCCGAACAAGCAGCTAAACAGGTTAAAAAAACCGTACTAGAACTTGGCAGTAACGATGCCTACTTGGTACTTGATGATGCGGATTTAGCACTGGCAATTAAAACCTGTGTGCAAGGTCGCATGGTTAATAACGGACAAACCTGCGTAGCAGCAAAACGTTTTGTGGTAGTAGCAGCCTTATACGATGAGTTTAAAAAAGGCATAGTAGAGCAATTTAACGCCTTAAGAATTGGCGATCCTATGGATGAAAACACCGATCTTGGTCCAATGGCACGCGAGGATTTAAGAGACAAAATTCATAAACAAGTGATGCAATCAGTTGAGGCTGGTGCGTCAATTGTGACTGGTGGCGAAATTCCTAAGCAAACAGGCTTTTACTATCCAGCTACCTTGCTTGAGAATTTATCGTCGGGCATGCCCGCATACGATGATGAGTTATTTGGTCCTGTGGCTTCACTTATCAAAGCAAAAGATAACGAAGATGCTATGCGCATTGCCAATGACTCACGCTATGGTTTAGGCGGCGGTATTTTTTCTAAAGATGAAAAGAAAGCTATTGAGCTGGCAAAAAAACACTTTGATACTGGTATGGTAAATATTAATGGCTATGGGCTTGCTCAACCAAACCTACCATTTGGCGGGGTGAAAGACAGCGGCTATGGCCGAGAGCATGGCGGTTTTGGCATTCGTGAATTTGTCAATATTAAAACCATTATGGTCAATCGCTAATAAAAGGGGCTGAACGCCCCTTAAGCTTTGATTTATTCTGAAAAGGTGGGCACTTGTCTTTTAGAATGCGCTGGCATTTGTAACTCATCAACCGCTTGTTGAACATCCATCTCGTCGTCAAGTTGTTGATTTTCATTTTGCGGCCTATGTACCAACTCAGTTAATAACGCAAAGTGATCAGAGCCATATTTCTCTAAGCGCTTTATGTGTTTCACGGTAAAACCGTGACTGTGGAATAAATGATCCAGTGGCCAACGCATAAAAAAGTAGCCAGCATGAAAAGTATTAAAAAAGCCACGGCCTTTGCGAGGGTCTAAAAAGCCGCTAATTTTCATAAATAAACGCGTGCTTCGCGACCAAGCTACATCATTCAGATCGCCTGCCACTATGGTGGGTCGTTTATTATTTTTTAATGCTTTAGCAAGTATAATTAATTCGGTATCTCGCGGTCTAGAAGTATCTTCTTCTGTAGGGCTCGGTGGCGCAGGGTGAATAAAGTGCCCTTGCATTTCAATACCGTCGGCGGTTTCGAATAAAATATGGATGGAAGGAATATCGTCTTCTACCAGCTCGCAAACTTGCTGTTGTTTAATTTTATACTTGCTGTACAAATGCATGCCATAGCGGTTGTCTTTGGGGCAATAAACACGATGCGGGTAAGCGTCTTCTAAACAACTTAGCTGCTGTTGCCAATTTAGGTCAGTTTCTAAGGTGATCAGTAAGTCAGGTTGGTGCTTTTTAACCAAATCGATCAGCATCTTGCATTTGCCATTCGACATCAATACATTAGCCGACATAATACGAATACTGTGTGGTGTATCATCTAAACATGACGCAACTTCTTTACTAGCAAGCCAAGTGTAAGGATAAATCCACATACCTTGAATTGCTAAGATAACAACAGCCATAACAAGCGCCAATATACTCAGCACAGATGGCTCGTATGATACCCCGTAAATCGCCATCAGTAAGCCACACAGCGCAACATAAAATACTTGTAAACGGATAAAATCACAGCTACGGATCAGGTAGTGTTGGCTATAAGACAGAGGTAACAAGGTGGCAACTAATAACACACTCAATACACATACCAACACTGTTAACATTTATTAATCCTTTATTTATAGCGGCTTAAAATCGATAATATTTCTCTAATATCATGCACCATATGAATGACAGTGTCATCCACTTCTATGGTTATGCGGCCATCTCGATCAACTGGCTTTAAAATCTTACCATGGCGATAAATATCACGGTCTAATA
>NZ_DRGM01000013.1 GCF_011050055.1 Pseudoalteromonas prydzensis
AATTTGCACTAAGTACCAAGGGTCAATCTTAGTGAGTTCAAACACATCATCAACGCTCATACCATGGCGCATTGCATCAGCAATGTACCAAATACGCTCTGCACCTGGCTCACGTAATTCGCGGATGATTTTTTCTTTCGCTTTCGGGTCATCAAGTGCCACAATCGGGTTAAAGCCCGTTGCGCCTACTTCTAAACCACGTAATGCTTTTTGTAATGACTCTTGTTGGTTACGACCAATCGCCATTACTTCGCCCACTGATTTCATTTGCGTGGTTAAACGGTCGTTTGCACCGGCAAATTTTTCAAAGTTAAAGCGAGGAATTTTTGTTACTACGTAATCGATTGACGGCTCAAATGATGCAGGTGTTTTACCGCCAGTGATATCATTTTGTAACTCGTCTAACGTGTAACCTACCGCCAGCTTAGCTGCGATTTTAGCAATCGGGAAGCCCGTTGCTTTTGACGCAAGAGCAGATGAACGTGATACACGTGGGTTCATCTCGATGATAACCATACGGCCATCAGCTGGATTTACACCAAACTGTACGTTTGAACCACCGGTTTCAACACCAATCTCACGCAGTACTGCCATAGAGGCATTACGCATGATTTGGTATTCTTTGTCGGTTAGGGTTTGTGCTGGAGCCACAGTGATTGAATCCCCTGTGTGCACGCCCATTGGGTCAAAGTTTTCAATAGAGCAGACGATGATGCAGTTGTCTTTTTTGTCGCGAACAACTTCCATCTCATATTCTTTCCAGCCAATTAATGATTCATCAATCAATAGTTCGCTAGTTGGCGATAAGTCTAAACCGCGTTCACAAATTTCTTCGAACTCTTCTAGGTTATATGCAACCCCACCACCGGTGCCGCCCATAGTGAAAGAAGGACGAATGATACATGGCAAGCCAATGCGTGTCATAGTGTCGCGGGCTTCTTCCATTGAGTGCGCGATTTCAGCACGTGGACATTCTAGGCCAATGTTTTTCATCGCCTTATCGAAACGTTCGCGGTTTTCTGCTTTGTCGATTGCATCTGCGGTTGCGCCGATTAGCTCAACGCCGTGCTTAGCCAATACACCGTGCTTATCAAGTTCTAATGCACAGTTTAATGCAGTTTGACCACCCATAGTGGGCAGTACTGCATCAGGCTTTTCTTTTTCAATAATTTTTTCAACAACTTCCCAGTGAATTGGTTCGATGTACGTCGCATCGGCCATATCAGGATCAGTCATAATTGTTGCAGGGTTTGAGTTAACTAAGATAACTCGATAGCCTTCTTCTCTTAGTGCTTTACACGCTTGAGCACCAGAGTAGTCAAATTCACAGGCTTGGCCGATTACAATCGGGCCTGCGCCTAGGATAAGAATGCTTTTTATGTCGGTACGTTTTGGCATTGTTACTCCGGTATAATTAGTTGTTACGTGCTTGCATCAAGTCGATGAAGTGATCAAATAATGGCGCTGCATCGTGCGGACCTGGGCTTGCTTCTGGGTGACCTTGGAAGCTAAACGCTGGCTTATCAGTACGATGAATACCTTGCAATGTACCGTCAAATAACGATTTGTGCGTTGCACGTAGGTTATCAGGTAGGGTTGCTTCATCAGCAGCAAAACCATGGTTTTGTGCAGTGATCATGACTACATCGCGGTCTAAGTCTTTCACTGGGTGGTTACCACCGTGATGACCAAACTTCATTTTTACTGTTTTTGCACCTGAGGCGAGCGCTAACAATTGGTGACCTAAACAAATACCAAAAATTGGTGTATCTGTTTCTAAAAAGGTTTTAATTGCATCAATCGCATAGGTACATGGCTCAGGATCACCAGGGCCATTTGATAAAAAGATACCATCTGGATTAAGTGCTAACACGTCGGCTGCCGAGGTTTGTGCAGGAACAACGGTTAATTTACAACCACGGTCTACAAGCATACGTAAAATATTACGTTTTACACCGAAGTCATAAGCGACAACGTGAAATTTCTCATCTTCTGCGTGCAAGGTTTTAAACCCTTCACCCAGTGTCCAGCTTGACTCGCGCCACTGGAAGTTTTCCTTGGTTGAGACTACTTTTGCTAAATCCATGCCTTTTAAGCCTGGGAAGGCTTGCGCAGCTGCGAGCGCTTTGCTTTCGTCGATATCATCACCTGCTATAATACAGCCGTTTTGAGCGCCTTTATCGCGCAAAATACGAGTCAGTTTACGAGTGTCGATATCTGCAATACCTAAGATATTGCGTTGTTTCAAGTAATCATCTAACGATTGCTCGTTACGGAAATTACTTGCTAGCAGTGGCAAATCACGGATCACTAGGCCTTTCGCCCAAATGTGACTCGCTTCTTCGTCTTCGCTGTTAGTACCCGTATTACCGATATGTGGGTACGTCAAAGTTACGATTTGTTCCGCGTATGAAGGGTCGGTCAGAATTTCCTGATAACCAGTCATAGACGTATTGAATACTACTTCACCGACTGACATGCCGTCAGCGCCGATTGCAGTACCGCGAAACACTGTGCCGTCTTCTAGAACTAACAGAGCGGATTTAGTCAAGTTAACCTCCTAACAGTAAAAAACGGGAGTAAAGTCATTTGCTTTACTACCCGTTTATAGCGATTGGAAACACGCAATTATGAATTTTTGGCAAATTGGCGCTATTTTATAGTAATTTGCCTTTTAGGTCTAACCCTATTTCAATAATTACTAAAAATAAGCGCTATTAGCTAAAAAAACCACCAAAGCGCCAAAAAACCAAGAAAACTACTTCAAGTCAAGCACATCTTGCATATCATAAAGTCCCACCGGCTTATTTTTCAACCAGCCTGCAGCTCTTACTGCGCCTAATGCAAAGGTCATTCGAGAACTTGCTTTATGAGTTAATTCAAGCCTTTCGCCAGAAGTTGCGAAATATGCGGTATGTTCACCAACTATATCTCCGCCTCTGAGCACCGAATAACCGATTTCATTTTGCGATTTTTCTGTTTCTACTTTGCTACGATCAAACACTGCAACTGCATCGTGATCCCAGCCTTTTGCAGCGGCAATGGCTTCACCAATGGCTAAAGCAGTACCCGATGGTGCATCAATTTTATGGCGGTGATGCGCTTCAAAAATTTCAATGTCTAAATCATCACCAAATTTAGTCGCGGCGGTTTGCACTAAATTCAACAGTAGATTTACGCCCACACTGTAATTACGAGCAAACACAATAGGAATATGCTTAGCCGCCGCTTGTAACGCCAGCATATCGTCATCATTTAGGCCTGTTGTGCCAATTACCATCGGGATGTTTTCTGCCACGGCTGTTTTTAAATGCTCACGCATGCCCGCAGGAAGAGTAAAATCAATCAATACGTCAATATTGCCTACATTACGCTCATCACTGAAGTTAACGGTTGGAGGTGCTGCACTATTTAATTGATTAACAGCAATATTTAATAAAGGTGAACTGCTTCGTACATAGGCTGCTCCCAGCTCGGCATGATTATTTTTATGTGCGGCTTCAACTAATGCCAGCCCCATTCTTCCATTTGCGCCAAATACGCCGATTCGATTCATTTTAATTAACCTTTGCTTTTATGTTGGCTAGATTTTATCTAAAACTCATGTAATAGTCAGGTACGCCTTTTAAAATAATAATAACAGATACCCATAGACTTTAGCCATCTATACATTTAAACTTCTTTCTTTGCGCCGATTTGGTCTTTGGCTTGCGGGCGCTGTTGAGTTACTTATCACTTTGATAAGCACACAACTAAATGCTGCTAAAAGAAGGATGTTTTTGCTGCACTAGTTGTTTATGAGTTATCTAACGAGGAATATGATGCAGCCATCATTTAATAAAACTAATGCAAAGTTATCTTTGCTGCCGCTACTTACGTTTGTCGCCTTATTTTTAGGCGCGGGTTTATACCTGCAATCTCAAGGGGTTGATTACGCTTTTTATCAACTCCCTGCCCCTGTTGCGATTTTACCGGCGATTATGCTGGCGTTTATCCTGAATAAAAACACCATTAACCACAGTGTTGAAACCTTTATAAAAGGTGCTGGCCACAACAACATCATTACCATGTGTTTAATTTACTTGCTTGCAGGTGCTTTCTCCGCGGTAGCGGGTGCTACAGGTGGTGTTGACGCGGTTGTAAATGCGGGTTTATCACTTATTCCTTCAGCATTATTATTGCCTGGTTTATTTTTAATTGCAGCGGTTGTATCGACCGCCATGGGTACTTCAATGGGTACGATTGGTGCAATTGGCCCGATTGCTTATGCGGTATCGATAAAAACAGGCATTGATCCTGCTTTAATGGCCGGTACGATTGTATCTGGCGCCATGTTTGGTGATAATTTATCTATTATTTCTGACACAACCATTGCCGCAACCCGTACTCAAGGTTGTGAAATGAAAGATAAATTCCGTGAGAATTTAAAAATCGCCTTGCCTGCGGCTATCCTGACTATTGGTTTATTATTGTTTTTAACCCCAGCAGCACAAGCGGTCGAAACCAAAGATTACGATATTCTATTAGTACTGCCTTATGCATTTATTTTAGTGCTGGCGGTAATGGGCTTTAATGTATTTGTAGTGCTGTTTAGCGGTATTATATTTGCAGCATTGATGGGCTTTACTGGCAGCTATGAAGGCGCCAGCTTTGTGAAAGACATTTACAAAGGCTTTACGGATATGCAGGAGATCTTTTTACTGTCGATGTTTATTGGTGGCCTGTCTGAGTTTATTCGCATTAATGGCGGCTTAGATTACATAGCGCAAAAGATTCAAGCGATCACTAAAGTAATTGCTAAGTGGCACCGAAAAGTGGCTGATCAACTGGGTATTGCGGCGTTAGTGATGACTAGTAACCTGTGTATTGCTAACAATACCGTGTCTATCATAGTTGCCGGTCCTATTGCTAAAAAGTTGGCTGATGACGGTGAGATAAGCGGTAAGCGCTCTGCCAGCTTATTGGATATTTTCGCCTGTGTTACGCAAGGCTCTCTTCCTTATGGTGCACAAGCGTTACTACTTGGCGCGACATTTAAAATTAGTCCGTGGCAAGTATCTACTTCATCATACTACTGCTTTATATTGGCATTTACTGCGATTGCGGTGATTTGCTTACGTCGTAATAAAGCATAAATTTATTAAGCAGATACGCCAACTTTAGGCGTATCTGCTATAATCTCGTTTTTGGATTACTTAACAACCTTTAAATTCGAGATAAGACATTGAAAAAAACCGTCGTCTTCGCTGCCATTTGTTTGGCAAGCACCTCTAGCCAAGCGGCTAACTGGAGCAACACAGCATTACACCTTAACAATGGTGATTTTAAAAACCCATTCACAGGTCAAGAATCAAATACCACAATCGCATCACTGCAACATGCATCAGCCTATGATTATGGCGATAACTTCTTCTTTATTGATTATATTAATGACGCCACTGATGATGGTTATCAAGATAAAGACTTCTACGGCGAGTGGTACTCAACATTCAGCCTATCAAAAATATCCGGCAACGATATGTCTTATGGAGCGATTGCTGATATCGGCCTAACGGCGGGCTTTAACGCAGCCGGTGATTCTAAAGTTTTAAAATATTTACCGGGTGTAAAAGTAAACTGGCAAGCGCCGGGCTTTACCTTCTTATCAACCTTAGTGACGGCCTATATTGATGATAATGATGGCGTTGCTCGTGGTGGTGCGCCTATTGAGACTAACAGCTGGATGCTTGATGTGGCGTGGGGTTACCCGTTTTCGATTGGTTCGCAAAAATTTAATGTCACCGGTCATGTTGAATATATTGCTGAACGCGAAAATGAATTTGGTGAAGACGTAAAAGCGTGGATCTTAGCGCAACCTATTATTACTTGGGATTTAGGTCACGCCATCAGTATGAAAGAAAATACGCTATTACTTGGCCTTGAATGGCAATACTGGCATAACAAACTAGGCACTGATACCACAGAGTCGGTACCGCAATTTCATGTTGAGTGGACGTTTTAGCGAGTTAGCGAGTTAGCGAGTTAGCGAGTTAGCGAGTTAGCGAGTTAGCGAGTTAGCGAGTTAGCGAGTTAGCGAGAATAATAAAGCGCGATATCAATTGTATTGCGCTTTTTTATTACTTACGCCCTTAGCTTTATTTCATAAACACCTAAACGCTGATGCTGATGCTGATTAGCAAGGAAGATTGATGTCTCTTGTTGATAATATTTGAACTTCGCGCCTGCGCGTTGCACCACTTTGATACTTGCTAGGTTTTCCTCTAAACAGCAAAACTCGATGGCGTTTGCGTGACTATGCTTTTTTATATAAGGCACCATTTTAGCAAGCACTTGCGTGATGACTCCTTGCCCGCGTGCAAAATCAGCTAACCAATAACCGCATTCAGCAACTTTACTGTCTGGATCAATGTGTTTAATGCCAAATACACCGCTTAAGCGCTGCTGAACATATATCGCAAACCACTGAGAACCGGCTTTATTGCTGTGGAGTCGTTCATATATATAACGTTTAGTTGAATTAACATCTATTACGTCATCCACCCAAGGTAAAAATTGACTCAGATTTTCCCGGCTACCGGTAATAACGTGGTAAAGTTCAGCGGCAAAACTGATATCTAATGGCTTTAAAGTTATTGCGTCTGAAATCACTAGTTCCATTTACTCAACCTCAGCTACTTTTGCTAAACGCATATGGATCAGCGGAAACGGCTTTCCTTGGCCGTCTAATTCTGAGCGCCCTATTTGCTCAAAGCCTTTACTTAAATAAAAACCATGGGCTTTAGGGTTTTGCTCGTTAACATCAACATGCGTTGCCGCTAAATTATCAATCGCGTAATTGATTAATAACGTGCCCACCCCCTTCGCAAAGAAAGTGGGCTCAACAAACAGCATTTCAATATTGCCATCGGCAACACCAATAAAACCCATAATTTTATCATCTCGGTTTTTACAGCAATACAAAGTCACGGCATCAAAATAGTGCGCCAAAATCAGTGGTTTTAGTTCATCAATATGGTGTTGGCTTAAAAAATCGTGGGTTTGAGAAACCGAAGCCTGCCAAATATCAATGAGCGTTGGATACTCTTTTTTCTCTGCGGATTCAATATACATATTTGTTCCTTTAAATATGCCGTATTAAAGTTAACAAAAAGCAGCGAAACCGCGCTGCTTTTATAGTACTGACTTTTTAGTAGCTAATTTTGCGTCAAATAAAACGCTTAATAATAAAATCAACTTTGACACGCTTTGCTTGGCCTAACAGCTTTTTAACTGCTGGCGGATAATCATCCATGGTTTCTAAATCTTCTGCACCATTTAAACGACGACAATGCTGTAATATCTCGGCTCTTTCATTATCAATTGATGGCATGAGACTTTGCTCTGGATCTTCTAATAAAATACCATTTTCGATATCTAAACCCCAAGCGCGCGGATTTAAATTATGACCACTTAATAAGTGATATTTACGATCAGAGCATATACCTTTTAAGTGAAACGAGTTGCTTTCGTGCTGCCACAGATAGACATTTAAATTGCCGTTATTGATATGACGCTTTTGTGATTTTAAAAATTTATGCAAAATCGTTTCATATAAATACGGTAGCGCACCAATTTTGCTAAATGGTTCGCTTGGCGGCAGGTAAAAATCATTCGCGGTTTTATCACCCACTACAATGGTTACTTGCTTGCCTTGTTTGAGTAAGCGGCGTAATGACCGCATTAATGGCGCAGGAAAATTAAAGTATGGGGTATACAATACTAACTCTTGCTCGGTGGCATCAAATAACGATTTGATCACCCGATTGAGCTCATTATTACGACGGCCAAGTCCTAAAAATAGTCGTACGCCCAGTGCTTGCTCATTTTGCACAGTACTGTGAGCATAGCCCGCTTGTTTTAATGTACGCATCAATTGTTTTTGTACAATTTTAATATCATTAAACTTTGTTAGTGGCCGCGTATCAATACGTGGGACAGCCTCAGAGCTCAACAGCTCTTGTTCAATAAAGTTAATGATAGAATCACATAACGAAGCCTGCTTAAGCAAAAAGTAGCGATCTAATCGGTAACGGTCTTGGTACTGTAAATACACATTGTTTAAACTCGCACCGCTATACAGCAGCGTGTCATCAATTACAAAACCTTTTAAATGTAGTACCCCAAATAGTTCTTTGGCTTTTACTGGCACGCCAAATATTTGTACATTGGATTGATACTTTTCTTGGTATTCACAATATAAGCTGGCGTTTCCGTCTGACTTTGCAGCACCAATTAAACCGCGTTGAGCGCGATGAAAATCAACCAACACTTTGACTTCTAATGCTGGATTGGCTACTGACGCCAAATGTAACGCTGCTAGCACTTCGCGCCCAGCTTCATCATCCTGCAGATAAAGCGTGGTTATATAAATGCGGGTTTTAGCCTGCGCAATTAGTGCCAATAAATGTGTGCGATATTCTTGTGCATTGGTTAAGACGTTAACGTCTTTTGAAGTCAACCCGTACGCGGGTTTTTCCTGCCAAAATAACATAGTTGCCTATTCACTTAGGTCACCCGATTATAGGGTCACAAATCAAAATTAGTTAAAACATATCAAAAAAACACAGTTTGGTCATGAATTAACGTAACATGCTTCGTTAATACTCAATTAATAGCTCAGATATCATACAAATCGTACACTTATCACAATTCTAGTACACAATATTTGACAGCTTTGCGATTTAGAAAAAAAAATAATCGTCGCTTTTATTTACTTCCCCCTTGTTTCTCTTAAAATCGAGCGCATTAATACGCTATTGAAACGTTTAGGATAGAAATAACATGAGTGAAGTAAAACATTGTAAGTTACTAATTTTAGGATCTGGCCCTGCAGGTTACACCGCAGCAGTATACGCAGCGCGTGCAAACTTAAACCCAGTATTGATCACGGGTATGCAACAAGGCGGTCAACTTACAACAACGACAGAAGTTGAAAATTGGCCGGGCGATGCTCATGGTTTAACCGGTCCAGCATTAATGGATCGTATGAAAGAGCATGCCGAGCGCTTTGAAACTGAAATTGTTTTTGACCATATTCATACTGTTGATGTGTCTAAACGTCCATTTACATTAACGGGCGATCAAGGTACTTATACCTGTGATGCGTTGATCATCGCAACGGGTGCTTCAGCTAAGTACTTGGGTCTGGAGTCTGAAACTAACTTCCAAGGCCGTGGCGTATCAGCCTGTGCTACCTGTGATGGCTTTTTCTACAAAGGTCAAAAAGTGGCGGTTGTTGGTGGTGGTAATACCGC
>NZ_DRGM01000014.1 GCF_011050055.1 Pseudoalteromonas prydzensis
ATGGACAACCGGCATCAGGCTTAGGTATTAAATTAGCCAGTGGCGCTAATGCACTTGATACAGCTGAAGGCGTTAAAAAAGCAATTGAAGAGCTAAAACCGTTTTTTCCTGAAGGGCTAGATGCGGTTGTACCTTACGACACAACACCATTTGTATCGTTATCTATTGAAAAGGTTATTCACACCTTAATTGAAGCGGTTGTACTTGTTTTTGTAGTTATGTATTTGTTCCTACAAAACTTTAGGGCAACGCTTATTCCAACTATTGCGGTACCAGTGGTTTTACTAGGTACATTTGGTATTTTATACACCTTTGGTTATTCAATAAATACGCTAACAATGTTTGCGATGGTACTTGCGATAGGCTTATTGGTAGATGACGCAATCGTTGTTGTAGAAAACGTAGAGCGCTTAATGACCGAGGAAAAACTCTCCGCGCTCGAAGCTACGCGTAAGTCTATGGATGAAATTAAAGGTGCACTGGTAGGCATTGCCATGGTGCTTTCTGCGGTATTTATCCCAATGGCATTCTTTAGTGGCTCTACCGGTATTATTTATCGTCAGTTCTCTATTACACTGGTATCGGCGATGGGTCTTTCGGTATTGGTTGCACTTATTTTGACACCAGCACTGTGTGCTACGTTATTAAAACCAAGCCATGTTCACGACGATAGCTCGTTTATTGGCAAGTTTTTCTCTGGATTTAACCGAGGCTTTGATAAAACGAATCGCGGCGCACAAGGCTTTGTAAGCCGTATGATCAATCACTCTAAGCGTTACTTACTTATATACGCTGTGATAGTGGGTGGTATGGTTTATGTGTTTTCGCACTTACCAACAGCATTCTTACCAGACGAAGACCAAGGTATTTTGTTTAACCAAGTTTCATTGCCAGCAGGTTCTACAACACAACAAACTTTAGAAGTTGTTAAAAAAATGGAGAACCATTACCTAAATGAGCAATCTGAGGCTGTTAACGGTATTTTTACTGTAACAGGGTTTAGTTTTGCAGGTTCAGGTCAAAATGCTGCAATTGGTTTTGTTAACCTCAAACATTGGGATGAACGTCAGCGTGATGAGTTATCTGTCCAAGGTGTGGCTGGTAAAGCAATGGGGTACTTCTCAACGATAAAAGAGGCGTTTGTGTTTGCGTTTCCGCCGCCTGCAATTGTTGAGCTTGGTACTGCAAATGGTTTTAATATATTTTTACAAGACCGTGTAGGCTTAGGCCACGACGCACTGTTAGCTGCACGAAACCAGTTGTTAGGTTTAGCAAGCCAAAGTCCAATTTTAGCGAGCGTACGTCCAAATGGACAAGAAGATATGCCTGAATTACAACTTGACACAGATTTGGCAAAAGCTGAAGCGCTTGGTGTTTCACAAGGTGATATAAACAGTACGCTTGCCACTGCGTGGGGTAGTAGTTATGTGAATGACTTTATTGACCGTGGTCGAGTTAAAAAAGTGTATATGCAAGGTGATGCACAATCGCGCATGGTGCCAGAGGATCTAAATAAGTGGTATGTGCGCAATGATAGTGGCGATATGGTGCCATTTTCAGCGTTCGCTAGTGCTTATTGGACTTACGGATCACCACGTTTAGAGCGTTACAATGGTTTTTCTGCAATGGAAATTCAAGGTAGTGCAGCACCAGGTTACAGTACCGGCCAAGCAATGGATGAAATGGAACGCTTAGTAAAACAATTACCTAATGGTATTTCGTCTGAATGGACCGGAATTTCATTCCAAGAGCGCTCTAGTAGTGGTCAAGCTCCATTACTATATGGTTTATCATTATTATTTGTATTTTTGTGTTTAGCCGCACTTTATGAAAGTTGGTCAGTACCGTTTGCGGTAATGATGATTGTGCCATTGGGTATATTTGGTGCAATTATGGCGGCACTTGGCGGTGGCTTATCTAACGATATTTACTTACAGGTGGGCTTGTTGACCACCATAGGTTTAGCGTCTAAAAATGCGATATTAATTGTAGAATTTGCTATTCATAAAATGGATGAAGGGTTGGGATTAGTTGATGCAGCCGTTGCTGCTGTACGCCTGCGTTTACGCCCAATACTCATGACTTCAATGGCATTTATTTGTGGTGTAATTCCACTGGCGATTGCCTCAAGTGCGGGATCTGGCGCCCAAAATGCGCTAGGTATTTCGATTATTGGTGGCACACTTGCCTCATCAATATTAGTTGTTGTGTTTGTACCGTTATTCTTTGTGTTAGTTCGCCGTGTGTTCCCAGGCAAAACTAACGAGACAACGAAGGAGAGTGCAGAATGAGCATTAAAACATTCAGCCTAAGTGCCATTGCTTTATTAGTACTGAGCGGTTGCCAACTTGCACCAGAGCAAAAAGACCTTGCTTTACCAGTATCTGATGCTTATGCATCAGGTGCTGAGCAAAGCGTTGCGCAGCAATTAAATTGGCAGCAGTTTTTTAATGATGAAAAACTACAAACGTTAATTACGCAAAGCCTTGAGCATAATAAAGATATGCAAATTGCAGTGCTTAATGTGCAGCGTGTTCGTGGTTTGTATCAAATCGAAGATTCTGCTTTGTATCCGTCACTTGATTTAAATGCTTCTGGTACGCGCCAGCGTTTACCGGCTGATTTGTCGGGTACTGGCGATGCAGCTATTAGCTCGCAGTACAGTGCAACAGTAGGTATTACCTCTTACGAGTTAGATATTTGGGGCAAAGTGCGCAACCAATCAGCGCAAGCACTCCAAAATTTATACTCTACAGAGCTTAGTCAATACAGTACGCAGGTATCTTTAATTTCTGAGCTTGCAAATGCGTGGCTTAGTTACGCGACGGACTTACAACTGCTAGAGCTTGCAAAAGAAACGCTAACCTCTCAGCAAGAGTCATTATCGCTTACGCAAAAAAGCTTTGATTTGGGGGCTACGTCTTCAATTACCCTTGAACAGCTTAAAAGCACAGTAGCTACAGCAAAAGTAGATATAGCAACATATAAGCGTTTGTTAAAGCGTGATAAAAGTGCCCTAGATTTATTAGTAGGGAAATCTGTTTCAGCCGATTTGCTGCCTAACAAAGACCTAACTAATTTGATCAGCATGCCAGAAGTGCCAGTTGGTTTACCGTCTGATTTGCTATCGCAACGCCCTGATATTAAAGCCGCTGAGCATTTAATGCTTGCTGCAAATGCCAATATTGGCATTGCACGTGCGGCGTTTTATCCAAGCATTAGCTTAACGGCCAATGCCGGCACTGCTTCAAGTGACTTAAGTGGCTTATTTGATTCAGGCTCAGGGACATGGAGTTTTGTGCCGACAATTAGCTTACCTATTTTTAATATGGGACGTAACCAAGCAAATCTTGATGTGGCTAAAGCCGATCAAGCAATTGCGGTGGCAACGTACCAGCAAAAAATTCAAAATGCGTTTCGCGAAGTTGCCGATGCACTTGCTGATAGAGAAGGTTACCAAGAGCAACTAAGTGCGCTTGATATGCTTATAAGTAGCCGACAAATCACGTTTGATTTATCAAAAATGCGTTACGAAAAAGGCGCAGATAGCTACTTGCAAGTACTTGATGCTCAGCGTACGTGGTACGGCGCGCAGCAACAGTTAATTTCGGGTCAGCAAGCGTATCTTGCAAGCCAAATTAATTTGTACAAAGCGCTTGGTGGCGGATGGAACGTAACCAGTGAAACAGCTCAGGAAGAGAAATAATATTTGCGGCTTTTAAAGCCGCATTACATATTTATATAGCGAGACTATTTATAGCTCTTGCTTTACTGAGTTTATGACTTGGTAGTGGAGTTGAACATGAAGCCTAAAGCAAAAAGGCAAACAGATCCCGCTATAGCGCAAGCTAGGCGCGAACAAATACTAACAGCTGCTGCAGAGTGTTTTCGCCGAAAAGGTTACCACGGTGCAGGCATGGCTGAAATATCTAAAACGGCAGGGATGAGTGCAGGCCATATTTATAATTACTTTGAAAGTAAAGAAGCAATTATAGAAAGCATTATTGAAAAAGACATGGAAGAAATGTTTTCTATCTTCCAACAGTTTGAAGATCACCCTGGTGATGTTTTAGCAGCTCTTTTAGATGGCTTAAACA
>NZ_DRGM01000015.1 GCF_011050055.1 Pseudoalteromonas prydzensis
AGGTACATTAGAAACACGCGGCGGTAACGAAGAGCGCGTGATGGACTCAAACGACATTGAGAAAGAACGTGGTATTACCATTTTAGCGAAAAACACCGCTATTTCATGGAATGACTACCATATCAATATCGTAGATACCCCAGGACACGCCGACTTTGGCGGTGAAGTTGAACGCGTACTTTCGATGGCTGACTCAGTATTACTACTTGTTGATGCTCAAGAAGGTCCAATGCCACAAACGCGTTTCGTTACGCAAAAAGCATTCGCGCAAGGCCTAAAGCCAATCGTTGTTATCAATAAAATTGATAAGCCAGGTGCACGCCCTGATTGGGTTATGGATCAAATCTTTGATTTATTCGACAACCTAGGCGCAACTGACGAACAGTTAGACTTTAAAGTGATCTATGCATCAGCAATCAACGGCTGGGCAACATTAGATTTAGACGAGCCATCAGACAACATGGAACCTATGTTCAAGATGATCGTTGACGAAGTATCACCACCGGATGCAGATCCTGAAGGTGACTTCCAAATGCAGATTTCGCAACTTGATTACAACTCGTATGTTGGTGTGATCGGTGTTGGTCGTATCAAGCGTGGTTCTGTAGCACCTAACCAACAAGTTACTATCATCAGTGCTGATGGCACTAAACGTAACGGTAAAATCGGTTCTGTACAAAGCTACTTAGGTCTTGAGCGTATCGAAACTGAACGTGGTTATGCTGGTAACATCGTAACGGTAACCGGTATCGGCGAACTTAAGATTTCAGACACTGTTTGTTGTCCTACTAATGTTGAAGCATTACCACCACTAAGTGTTGATGAGCCAACAGTAACCATGACGTTCTCTGTTAATAACTCTCCTTTTTGTGGTAAAGAAGGTAAGTTTGTAACATCACGTAATATTCGTGAACGTTTAGACAAAGAATTAGTACACAACGTAGCACTTCGTGTTGAAGACACTGCAAACCCAGATAGCTTCCGTGTTTCTGGCCGTGGTGAATTACACTTAGGTATCTTAATCGAGAACATGCGTCGTGAAGGTTACGAGCTAGCGGTTTCTCGTCCTGAGGTAATCTTACGTACTGTTGATGGCGTGCTTGAAGAACCGTATGAAACGGTAACGATTGACTGTCAAGAAGAGCACCAAGGTTCGATCATGGAGCAAATCGGTCTTCGTAAAGGTGAGCTTACTGATATGGCACCAGATGGTAAAGGTCGTATGCGTATGGACTTTATGATCCCAAGCCGTGGCTTAATCGGTTTCCAAACTGATTTTATGACGCTTACATCAGGTTCTGGCCTTATGTACCATACTTTCGATCACTACGGTCCGCACAAAGGTGGCGAGCTAGGTGTTCGTAAGAACGGCGTAATGATTGCAAACGCAACGGGTAAAGCACTTACTAACGCATTATTTAACTTACAAGAGCGCGGCCGTTTATTCATCGGTCACGGTGTTGAAGTATATGAAGGTATGGTTATCGGTATTCATAGCCGTGATAACGACCTTACAGTTAATGCGCTTAAAGGTAAGCAACTTACTAACGTTCGTGCATCTGGTACAGATGAAGCACAAACATTGACACCAGCACTTAACTATTCACTTGAGCAAGCGCTTGAGTTTATTGCTGATGATGAGCTAGTAGAAGTAACGCCATTAAACATTCGTATTCGTAAACGTCATTTAACTGAAAATGAACGTAAACGTGCGGGTCGTGCGCCTAAGTCATAATCTATTAATTTAGAACGATGATTTTAAAAGCCGCTGTATTTAAGAGATACAGCGGCTTTTTTGTGGTTATTAGTTAGCGAGTTAGCGAGAGTAAAGTTTGTGAGGGGAAGAGCTGTAAGCGGTCAGCTGTCAGATTAGAACAGTGTAGTTGGGTAGCTTGGTGTTAGTAATAGCTGTTAGGTGAAGGGCGCTAGGATCTAGGTTAGAAGCGTTCTTACCAGCGAGGCGGTGGAGACAAACAGTAAAGGTTAATTAAATCCACCAATCGTTGCTGTTGATACTATATTTATTATGAAAAGGTTCATTAGGTAAGTCGCTAGACTTTGAAAAATCTTGCCACAGAATCTATCTCTGAAATAACTTTTTTCCTCTAAAGCGCAGCGTCTCTTATCCTCTTTGTGAATAATTCACTTAAAAAATGTTTGCACAAAGAGAAGATAATGAGCAATAAATGAGGTTAGGGCAACAAAGTCATCGGGGTTTGTTGCCCTAACGCCTAGCAACCTAGTACCTATTTTATTGTAAGCGCAGTATCTCTTGAGTTCTGCGTGGATCCGTTATTTTTTGGTAACAAGGTGATTTTGCCAAATACGTTGGCGTCGATATAACCTAGGTTGCGGCTGCCATTTACTGGTTGTATTTCGTGTGAGCCCATAAAGTGTTCGCGTACTTCACTGCCGTCGTTATCGCAGTAGGCGAGCATAAAGCCGATCACTTGTTTTGCCGTTAACTTAAGCGGGGTGTTTTGCGCGCCTTCTTGGTAATCATTCGGATAAAGCTTAATCGCCACTTCCCAAGTGATGTTGTAGGGCGCGGTGCTGTTGCGTTGCCAGCGACTGATTAAGTGATCTGTGTATAAATGGGGCTTTTTATCAGGTCCAAAATCAGCCGCTTGGTTATCAAGGCCGATGTGATAGGCAAACGCAGTATGATTAAATTGATGGTTACCGCCTGAGGCATCGCTGTCGATAAACACTTCTAAGGCATCATCATCCCAGTATTTATCGGTAGGATCTGGGTGGCTATCAATCAGTACATCATCAACAATATCGGCTTGTAAGTACAGGTAGTTTTCATCCCAAAGTAACTTGTAGCGGCCTTTAAAGTCCTTATCTGAGTCAGGTAAGGTGCCATCCATAAGGTAAGGCATAGGCTGCCATGTTGCTTGGTTCCATGCACTTTCAGAGACACCATCAATGGTGATAGGTGTTGCTGTATGTGCTACGTCGATCGCCATGGCGGCGTTGCTCATTAATAGGCTTAAAGTCAGCGCGACTGTTTTCATGTCATTCTCGAATTTTTTATTTTGTTTATAGCCTAATAGTGACTGAAACAAAAATTGAAAACAACAGCGGTAATAAGTGAGGTGCTAAATAGAGACACTAACATGCCGTAAGTGCATACAGTTTTTTACATTATTTTATTTAGCTACAAGGTAAAGTTATCGTGTTGCAATAATTTATATATTAAAGGAATAATTTTGGCTAAAGTATTGTTGTTGGTTATAACAGTGTTTTTATCTGGTTGTACTTCGTCGCAAGTAATGAGTTCGGGGTGTGACTTTGTTGTTGGCAGTGCGCAAAGTCAGCAACGCCAAGTGCAGAACCACTCGCTCGATAGTTCAGATACACATCAAACAGCGAATATAATTAATGGTTTGTTTAGTATGTTACTTGGGCCAATAAATCGCTCTCTCGGTGATGATGAATGTAAGGCGGAAGAGCAATCGTATCAGTACCCAAGTGTCGCTTTATAGTGCGACACTTTCTCCTTCATTAAAAATATACAGCGGGATTTGCGAGTCCATTTCATCGTACATATGCAATAAGCGTAGTAATGGGGAGTGGCTGCTGTGATCGCCCATCTGCCAACTTGAGTTGCCATAGCCCCAAGGTATCATAACTTTGCAATTTAGCTCTTGTGCGGCTGTTAAGGCATCCTCAGGAGTAGTATGTACATAACGATACCATTTGCCATTATCTTCGCTGTAATAAGAGGCAATTGGCATTAAACAAATATCAATCTCACCGTATTTCTGTTGGATGTCTTTAAAGTGCTGTGAGTAACCGGTGTCGCCTGCAAAAAAGAGTGTTTTGCCATTTTGTTCAAGCAGCCAGCCATTCCATGAAGCTTTATCGTTATCTTCGTAAATAAAAGGGACGAGAATACGGCTGCTAAAGTGATGCGCAGGCACGGCGTGAATAGTTAAATCATCAATGTTAGTACTTGCATACCAAGCCATTTCGCTAATGTTAAAGCCACCGGTTGGAAAGTTATCTGCCATACCAAGTGGTGTTAAGTAGCGAGGTTTATTACCTATGCTTTCGATGTCTGCTTTATTGAAATGATCGTAGTGAAGGTGAGAATACATAACAGCATCTAAGTTTTTTAGTTCGCTGTCAGTGAGCCAGTCGCCAGGTTTTCGATAAAATCCTGAGGCAAGACGAAAAGCTAAATCAACAGGGGAGTCAAACTGTTCCTTTACTGGATCAAATACCACTTGTTGGCCGTTGGGGGTTTTGATCATAAAACCTGCGTGGCCAAGCCAGCGCACAGTGAAGCCAGTATTGAGTTGTGGTGTTAGCTGCTCGCCTTGATATTGGCAGTTTTCAGTCTCTGCTTCACATACTAAGCTCGCGTTTTTTGGGTAGCAATCATGCTCACAGCTAACAGGGTAAGTTTTTTCACCAGGGTAGAGGTTGTGGTAGCGGCCAGCTCGTTCACCATCTTGGTGCAGTGGCACAACTGTATTAGCGCCGGCAATTCTTTGCACGTGATTGGCAGTGCTACACGCGGCTAATAAATTTGATGCGATAATTAAACTAACGACATGTCTTTTCATTGTTGAATGTTTTTATAATTTTCATTAGGTAAAAGTGTACCAACAATAGCCGATTAAAAAACACTTAAAAAGTAACAAGATATAACAATAAAAAAGCCTGCGAAATCGCAGGCTTAATGTATTCTTTTCTCGCCAACTCGCCAACTCGCCAACTCGCCAACTCGCCAACTCGCCAACTCGCCAACTCGCCAACTCGCCAACTCGCAGCAGATTTATCCTGCTTTATTCATCTGCTCTATAAATTTATTTGAATCAGCAATCGACTGGTTCATGTCATCCATTAACACTTTTATATCGCGTTTAAGATTAGTGAACTCACCTTGAATGGCAGAAACAGCTTGCGCATTAAGGTTATGTTTTAAATACAAAACATTGTCATGCAGTGATGACAGTACCGGCTCCATCTTGCTTTCAGCATTACGCATAGAGCGTAACAGTTTATCAAAGTCACGTTTGGTTGCGGTGAGCTTTTTATTACTTTCACGTTTAAGTGAAGCGTTAGAATATTGTTCTAATTCCTCGCTCCATTCTTCAAACAATGCTTGCGCTACATCTTCAACTTTGTTGATGTTATTTGTAACGTCATTAGCAGCCGCAAGGCTAGATTCGTAGTCATCATTGAGTTGGTCATAGGCTGCTTGTACATCTCCACCATCAAAGTTAATCAATGTTGTTAAACGTTCAAGTGCAGATTGGAATTCCTCTTGAGACTCTTCTTGAGACTCTTTGGTTGCTTCGACGCGGTCCACCAAAATGTCGCGTTTATGCACCCCAACCGATTCCATGGCCGAGTAATATGCCGATTGGCAACCAGTTAAGGTGAGCGTTAAAGCGATAATTGGTGCGCCTAGCAAAGTAAATTTTTTCATTGAGATCCCTTTTTAAATCCGTTATTGCTGTAAATTATGTGGCGGATTGCTATGATAATCAAAACTATTTTAGCAGAAAGTTAAATTTATGAATGAAAAGGTCGCACATTATAAACAGCAGTTGCGGGGGCTTATACGTCAGCAGCCCACTTGGTGGATGCAGTATATTAATCGCTGTATTGATGACCAAATAACTGTAAATGCTGGTTATTTAGCCTATGTGACGCTACTTTCGTTAGTGCCTCTCATTGCTGTGGGTGTGGCTATTTTCTCGGCTTTTCCGGGCTTTGAAGACACCCGAATTGCGATTGAAAACTTTTTGTTTGCTAATTTTATTCCCACTTCATCAGATGTAATCAAAGAGCATATTACCTCTTTTGCAGGAAATGCGAATCAAATGACTGCCGTGGGTATCGGCTTTTTAGCCGCTATTGCGCTGCTGCTGATCCGAAATGTTGATGCAACTTTAAACCGTATTTGGCGAATTAAAGCTAAGCGGCCAATGATGATTTCTTTTGCCGTGTATTGGATGGTGTTGAGTTTAGGGCCATTATTATTGGGGGCGAGTATCGGGGTTACTTCGTATATTGTCTCGTTAGTTTCTTTTGCCGATCAGGGGATCCCTGGTTTTAGTGGCTTTTTGTTAAAGCTATTGCCGTATTTAATTTCCATGGCGGGCTTTATTATGCTCTATACTTTAGTGCCTAATACTCGCGTGCCTTTTCGAGCTGCAATCCCAGGGGCTTTATTTGCAGCCTTACTATTTGAGTTAACTAAAAAAGGTTTTGCACTGTATATCAGTCATTTTCCATCGTATGAAGTGATTTACGGCGCGGTGGCAACGATCCCAATTTTGTTTGTATGGGTTTATTTATCTTGGGTGGTTGTGTTGTTAGGAGCTGAATTCACTGTATGTATTAGCCCTAAAAATATCGCAGATACACCTGATGTTATCTTGGATGAAGAGGGCGATGCTACTCATTAATTAGCCGCATCGCTGATAGGAGAATCAGCATTATGCAGTTATATCCGAATATTACTCCCTACCATGACTTTCATTTAAGTGTTGGGGATGGCCATCAAATTCATGTGCAAGAATACGGTGAGCCCGAGGGCTTGCCGGTGGTGATTTGCCATGGCGGCCCTGGTGTGGGCTTGCATGCGGATAATTGCCGTTTTTTTGATCCTACCCGTTACCGTATTATTCTGTATAGCCAACGCGGCTGCGGCCAATCTACTCCCCATTTAATCGGCGCGAATACCACTACAGAGCTAGTAGCTGATCTTGATTACTTACGTACTTATTTAGGGCTAGAAAAATGGCTGCTTAGCGGTGGCTCATGGGGAGCAACCTTATGTTTACTGTATGCAATTGCACATACTCAACATGTACAAGGATTAATTTTACGGGGCACCTTTTTAGCTACTTCAGCAGATTTAGATTGGTTATATAGCAGCACTGGTGGTGCAGCACACTTTTACCCTGAGTTGTATGCGCGTTTTTCTCAAAATCTACCTGATGTGGCGAGTATTCTTGAGTTTTATCAGCAGCAATTAAATGATGATAATCAAATAAATGCCAACCACTTTGCCAAATTATGGTGCCAGTGGGAAAATGTCTTGAGTCATGGTAAACAGCAGCATCAATGGGGATTGAGTTCACCACAGTTAGGGCTCAATATGGCGCGTTTGATGGTCCATTACTTTGCTGCGCAGTGTTTTATTGCGGATAACTTTATTAGTGAAAACTATAAAAAGATTAGTAAAATTCCCACTTGGTTTATTCATGGCCGCCATGATTTAGTATGCCGATTCAATGCGGTGCAGCATTTAGCCGAGCAACTCAATGCACAGTTGCTTATATTAGATGGCGTTGGGCATGGTGTTGATAATAATGTATATTTAGCGGCAGTACGGCGCGCAGCCGATCTTATGTGTATTAAATTATCGAGGAATAAATGCAAGGACTAGTTCAGCGGGTTAAACACGCAAAAGTTACAGTAGATGGTCAAGTTATTGGGCAAATTGAGCAGGGAATA
Organism: Pseudoalteromonas prydzensis; assembly: GCF_011050055.1. Taxonomy (GTDB): domain Bacteria; phylum Pseudomonadota; class Gammaproteobacteria; order Enterobacterales; family Alteromonadaceae; genus Pseudoalteromonas; species Pseudoalteromonas prydzensis_A. Next base: position 7,486 of record NZ_DRGM01000015.1, read on the forward strand.
CTGTTATTGCTTGGGGTTGAAAAGCTCGATGATAATAGCGCCGCTGATAAACTACTGCACAAGGTGACGAACTACCGTATTTTTAGCGATGAAAACGACAAAATGAATTTAAGTCTCAAAGATATTCAGGGGGAATTATTGGTGGTATCGCAATTTACTCTGGCGGCAGATACTAAAAAAGGCATGCGCCCGAGTTTTTCATCAGCGGCAACACCCGTTCAAGCAAATGAGCTTTATGAGTATTTTGTAAGCCAAGCTAAAGTGGCGGGGTTACGTGTTGCGACAGGACAATTTGCTGCGGATATGCAAGTAAGTTTATGTAATGATGGGCCAGTAACATTTAACTTAACCGTATAACGAATTATTTTCTGATCACCACAATATTATTGGCATAACCTGGGATTTTTTCAATGCTGGGTATTTTACCAAACGTGGTGATCAGCAAATGCTCTAGCTGCTTTAGTTGTGATTCATGCTGGGACAAAAAATTAATAAACAGGTAACCATGTTTAGCTAAAGCGCTGCGCAGTTTTTCGTAAAAGCGGTGTTTGTATAAAAATAACGGTGCATCTAATTGGCTAAATAGATCAAGAATGATCCAATCGTATTGTGGGCCATGCTCTAATACCGCTTCAGCATCAAAACAGCGCAAGTTGGATGCGTGATCCCCGCCAAAAAAACGCTTATAACAATGAATGATATTGGGGTTTTTCTCTACAGATAATAGCTGACTATCAGGGTAGGTGTGTTGTAAATAATTGCGGATAGCGCCACCACCTAAGCCCAGTTCAAGTACCGCGTTTGGTGCTGGGAGCGGCTGCCATAATTGCGCTAAATATTGTAAATGTGGAAACAGCAAATGGCTTGGGCTGCTTTTCTCGACCACTGATTGCAGGGTTTCGTTGATCAGTAGCCAGCGTAATTGTTTATGCTGGCGCACCTGAATGCAATCGGCGCCATATTTGTGCCAATAGAGTAATTGCCCGATGCGATGGCAATCTTCGATAAAACTGTGTTTTACTGCACCGTTGTCTTCAAAAAAATGTTCCATAGTTACATCAGCATAGACGAGTCAATCTAAAGCGCCAATATGTCTATCAAGTTTTACAGGTAAAGCAGATATTTTACATTGCTCACCAAAGTCGTATTCCAAGTTTTTATCAGATGGAGTATGGTAGGTCGCAATAATAAATAGCTGTATTTTGTTGATGTTATTTTTTCGCAATGATCAGCAGCGTTTTATAGTACGGTATTAGCACAACAGGAGTGATTATGTTTCAGGTGACAACACCACAAAGTAGCGAAGATTGGCAAGCTTATTATCAATTACGTTGGCAAGTGCTACGCGCGCCTTGGAATGAGCCGCGTGGCTCAGAGCAAGATGATTTAGAACAAGATGCCGAACACCGTTTTATTAAAAATAAAGAGGGAGCCGTGTTAGGTGTTGCGCGATTGCATTTTAATAATCAACAGCAAGCTCAAGTGCGCTATATGGCGGTGGCTGAGGGTAATCGTAACCAGCATATTGGTAGCCGTTTACTCCATGAACTTGAAAAAATAGCCTGGACCCAAGATGCCGATGAATTGGTGCTATTTGCTCGAGAGCGTGCTTTAGAGTTTTATAAGCGCCATGGTTATGAGCTCAAAGAAAAAGCGCATCTGGCTTATGACGATGTTCAACATTGGAAGATGGTGAAACAAAAACCGTCTGAACCAGGTTGGTTCCGTCACCCTAATTGGACTCAGGTACTGCAAAATACCTGGCGTGAATCTATTCCAATTAGTGATGCGATGGGCATTAAGGTTGAAAGCTACACCGATTGGCAATTTACCACCAGTGCAGATCTCAATGCGAACTTAAATCTACATAACACTATGTTTGCCGGTTCTATTTATAGCTTAGCGACGTTAACTGGGTGGGGTGCTACTTATTTAGCGCTTAAAGAAGCCGGCCTTGAGGGTAATATTGTGCTTGCTGATGCAAACATTAAATACCTAAAACCACTCAATAATGAACCGCGCGGTAGCGTTGATTTAAGTGGCTGTAAAGGCAAGTTGGCTGAGCTGGAAACAGATGGTAAAGCAAGCTACATGGTGCCCGTTGAAATTTACGACGGTGAGCTACTTGTAGCCGAATTTGAAGGCACATTTAAAATTATTAAGTAGCCCGAATTTAGCACTAACAACAAAAAGGCCAAGCGATTGCTTGGCCTTAATTTTTACAGTAAATCAGTTAACAATATACCGACACCAATACGTTCTATATCCGCGTTATAATCAATTAAACTTTCACCGTAACCGTTGAAGTATTGGGCGTAACCACGCACTCGCCCCCATAACGGAAATGACCAATCAAGCTGAATTGCACCACGATTGTCTGAATTTAAGTTGTTGCGGGTCATAAAACTAAACTCATGATCATTAAGTCGATATGCACCGCTAAATTCAAAGTAACCCATGTATTTGTAAATATCAGGGTTATCATCACCTCTTGGATCTAATGGTGTTTCTTTCTCGCTTTCTGAAATACGGTACCAAGGTTTAAAGCTAAACACGTAGCCATCGTTTTCCCACAGAAAGTTTGCATAAATACGGTTCCATGAGCGTGAATCTGGCTGACTATTACCGTTAGATTGATGGGAAACACCAAGCACCACAGCCATTTCGTCGCCCCATGGAACGTGCTCTTTATCTAAATAATTAACCCAAAAAATTTCTGGCTCATAGTTGGTCTCACGAAATGGTGAGGAGCTTTCTTTGTTATAAAGTTGCCAATATGACTGCAATGTAAAGGCAAAAAATATAGCTTGGTCTTCATCAGAAAAATCATCGAAAATAGGAACCTTAATTGAAAGCTGATATTTTGCTTCTACGTTATCGAGTGGTTCATCTTTTTTTTCACCGGTTACTTCGTCATATGCTTCAAACGAGCTATTGTTTGGGTGGGATACATAAGAGATAGGTAAAATATAGTTACGTTTGTGCGGCGTAATAACATTGCGATTTTTTTCACTAACCTGTTCACGGGCTTTGCGTTTATCAAGGGCGGTAATCTGTTTACTTTCATCGAGTGATGAGCATTTTTCGCGTAGTTGCGCGAGCGTCATTTCGCCAGCACCACCAATTGCTTCATTTAAAATACATTGCTTAACTAGTTCAATATCGCTGTTTTGTTCGTTAGTTTTTTCGCCTTCAGCTTGCTGTGCCGCGACACTTGCTGATAACAAGGTTGTTAGTAAGATCCCGTTGCGCCAAGTCATTATTATTCCTTTGAGAAATATGTATTTTAAAAAGTGTACAGGGTTTTATAGCTTAGTGACTGTGAACTTTTACTTAACTATTAAAGAAAGTATTTTTTATGTTACGACAGATTTGCTAATTTTGATCATCTTTATAGAGAAAAAGCGGCATTAGCCGCTTTTTCAATGCAATATCAGCACTTTATGCTCATATTACTCTCACGCAATGAGAAGGTATGGCTTTAAGTGAAAATTCATAGGCTGGATATAAGGAAAATTAAAGTTTAACCAAAACAGAGTCCACATGCAGATTGAGCAAGTTTCAAATCAATTAAAGGTTCTTACCTCAGAAAAACATCTCATTGAGCTTGCAAAAGTCTCTGAATTTCAAGTTCGACACCGTAGCTTGCTTGATCGTTTCTTTATTCAAGACTGTATTCAAAAGCTTGTCTTGTCCACTAAGCTATGAATGAAAATTAAAGCTCAAATACATTGGTAAAGAATTTGTAAGGAAGAGTTGCTATTAAGTTGTTTTTTGTTTTCATTTAAGTTACATTTCACATCTTTATAATCAAACAAAATTTAAAAAGTTTTAACAAGTGTTATAAAAGGACTTTATGTTATGAAAAATACTTATCCGACCTATTTGTCTATTTGTCTATTTGTCTATTTGTCTATTTTTAGAGTACAGGCTGCTAGCACTGATGAAAATCTAACTTGTAACTCATGTGATTATTCTTCAATGCAATCTAAAGCATTTAATAGGGTTAAAAGTCTTACAGATAATGCTAGTGTGAGCTCAGTACATAATATTAATGTTATCAGTATATCAACAGGGATTGTTAAGTCTTTTGTGGTGACTTCACAGCCGCAAATAGGCCGGTTTGGTGAATTAGAAACGTTGATATCAACACAAGCTGTAGCGCCACCAAGCTATTTAGTTGATCAAGTCTATTCTGCACAGAGGCAATTTAATGCCATGTCTGCGAGAATTACTGTACCAATCGAAAGTGGTTTTGAAAGTTCTTGGGATATTGCTCAGAATAGCAGTAATAGGTCTCGATTAGATCAGTGGTTTTTAGATAATCACCCCTTTACATATTGGTCTAGACAAATTGCATCTACTTTTGGAGGAGCTTTATTTTCTCCTTTATCAGGAACTGAGTGGGAATTTAAATTTTCAGATGGATCTACTCTAGTTATGGTAGCAGCAACAACCACTTCTTCACGTTTCGTATTTTCTTATAAAGATAATAGTGCTCAAGACAGGGATGGTAACAGGATCCCAGACGCTGGATTTTCGGTACGAGGTGAGTATACATTTAATAGTGAAAACAACTTGTCAGAATTCTTAGATAACTTAGCAAGTTATGGAATTCAAGTTACGGTATTCCGTTCTGGTAGCTCTGGAGGCAAGAAGACAGTTATTATCACGCCAATAAGTAGACATTAAAAAAGGTAATAGAGATGAATGATATTGTAGAAATGCTTAGAACAGGCGAAATACATCCAATGTATTTTGTGGCTGTTCTTACTGTCACGGTTTGTATGTTAGTAAACCTTATTATCTCGAAAGTGAAAGGTTATAAATTTTTATATGCAGTATTAGCTTCTTTGCCTCCATATTTAAATATTTGGTTAACTATAGGGTATGTATTGATGGCTATTTTCAAGAAAAAGAAGGTTTAGCAGTTTTAAGAGAAAAAGCGGCCTTAGCCGCTTTTTCAATGCAATATTAGCACTTTGGGCTTATATTGCTCTCACGCAATGAGAAGGGTTGAGCTTTACAAAAAGTTAAAGCTCAAATATGTTAGTAAAGAATTTATATAGTTCGGTGCCTTGATTTACGCTTGCTGAAGCAAAGTGCAAAATAGCGATGGCATCACAGTCAAGGCTCAGAGTTTGTAAAGGTTGCTCACTGAGGTAACGCTCCATTCGCAGCACTTTAGCAATAGGCTCGCCGGCTTTAATATGCCCGCCTAGTGGCGCTATATATTCAACCATGCCACCCATAGGTGCATAGTAAGCAAGATAATCACTTAAATTACAGCCGTAGCGCTGCATTGCTTTAGGCTGGTACGGCGCATCGACAAACACTTGCTTGTGATTTAGGTAACTCAAAATACTATTCGCGTCATTTAGGGCCGCCGTTAAATCTATTTTTTCTTGGCTGCCAAGCTCAACCGTGAACGCTTCAACTTGCACGTTAAACTCACGGCCTTGTTGAGCTAATGCCTCGGTTAGTTGCCACCAAGGGCAGAAGCTGGCTTCATCCATTGCACCATCAAAGTCATTCGGAATGAACAAAACATGGGGAATGTTGAAATAGCTGGCGCTGGCCTTGGCGTAATCTGGACAATATAAATGCTGGCTTGAAATAGGCCCGGTGTGTAAATCCAGCACGATATCAGCCTGATGCGCGAGTTTTTGTAAATTGAGTGCAATGCGCTTACCAGTAGTTAGTTGATAAGCTGGACCGTTAAGCTGTTGATCTACCTCTTCAATCAGCGCAGTTTTAAATACGCTTTTTAAGGTTTGCTCATCGGCATCACGATATTGCTCGGCAAATTGGCTCGCCAATTTACTATTGCAGTGATACATACGGTTCCAGTTAGTGCCGGTAATTGGATCAAAGCGGCCAAGGGTAAATTCTCCCGATTTTTGATTACAACCAATCGGGTTGGCATAAGGCACTAAGGTGATATCGCCTTTGAGTTCAAGATGCTTAAGTTGCTCAAGTAATTGGTAAATAACCGCATTACCTTGTACTTCAGCACCGTGCATATTGGCTTGCACATAAACATTTGGCCCAGTGCCATCGCCTTTTAAACGATAGACAGGAATGGTTAGCGGTAAGCCATTTGCGACTTCGCCAACCACGATATTTTCTTGGCTGATTGCAGTTGTCATACTCATTTCAATTACCTTAAGTAGTAGCTAGCATCTTCTGCTTGGCGAATACAGTTAAGCTCACCATTGTTCATAACGTATTCGGCGGCCAGTTCATGGCATAAAAAGTAGGGCATGCTTTCGGTAAAACCGTACGCGCCGCATTGGCTAAACACCAGCCAGTCTTGCTCGTTTAAATCGTTAGGTAATTGATGTTCACCTAAACAATCCAGTGCAGTACACAATGGTCCATATAAGCTCATTGCTTGGTTTGAGGCTGTTGAGTCACGTAATAATCGTGCAGGGAAATCTTGGCTGGTGACGGCGGGGCGTAATAAATGGTTAATACCACCGCTTAAGATTACTTGCTGCTGGCCATAGTTAAGTTTGCGCTCAACCACCGGTGTTGCGTAGTGGCCACATTCACCTACGGCATAACGGCCAAGCTCCATCCATAACTCATCAACGCCTGCAGCACGCTTAATTTTTGCAAGGGCGCTAATTAATGTATCCCAACTTAAGGTAGGTGCATCTAAAGTGTAAGGAATGCCTAAACCACCGCCTAAATCGAGCACTTTTAAACGAATACCTAAATCGCTTGCAAGTTGTTGCAGTGGTGCAACCATTTGTGACCAAAGCTCGGCAAGTTTGTCAGTACTGAGCATATTGCCCCATTGGAAAATATGCAGGCCGTCAAAACTAAGCGTTGGGTAGTCGCTAGTATTGAGCGCTTGCCATTCATCGCAACCTAAACCAAATGGAGTAAGGCTATCGCCACCGAGAGGATTTTTTTCGCCTTCAGGCCAGCGTAATTGCACACGTAGTAAAACCTGTAGCTGGCATTGCTTTGCAATCGCTTGCTCATTTAACCAGCGGACTTGATTGAGACTTTCGGCAACAAAAATACGTACGCCACGTTCAATAAAGTGTTTAATTTGGCGTGGGCTCTTTGCTGGCCCCGTGTTGAGCACGCGCTCGCTGTTAATGCCTTGTGCAAGTACTTGCTCAAGTTCACCTTTGCTTGCTACGTCAAAGTTAAAACCTGCGTTATCTAAGCTTTGAATCACTTTAGAAAGCGGATTGGCTTTTACCGCATACCACAGTTTTATCTCTGTTTGCGCTACTAAACGTGCTAAGTGTGCGTTTAGGGTATCAAGGTCGTAAACAAAAAATGGCGTATCAAGTTTAGTTGATAGCTCAGCAATGGCGTTTTTAACTGGCGTGCTCAAAAAGGTCATTAACGTAAAACCTCTTCAAGAAGTAATGACGCATCACTTTGTTCATCACGGTATTTTACGATTAGTGCGCATGACATACTTAAACCTTGTTCACGAGCCCATGCATTTGATGCTGGACGAGAACCAGGAATAACAATCGCATATTCTGGAATTGGCTCGCCTCTATCTAGTTGGCGCTCATTGACACAGTCGTAGACAGGAATGGTTGCTGATAAACGCACGCCAGGGGCAAGTACTGCACCTTTTTTAACCACTACGCCTTCAACAATTACACAGCCTGCACCGATGAATGCATCGTCTTCGACTACCACAGGACTTGCGCCAATTGGCTCAAGTACGCCGCCTAGTTGTACCGCAGCACTTAAATGCACGTTTTTACCTACTTGTGCACAAGAGCCTACCAATGCGTGGCTATCAACCATAGTGCCTTCGTCAATGTAGGCGCCAATGTTTACATAGGCTGGTGGCATGATAATCGTACCTTTAGCAACGTGAGCACCACGTCGTACACTTGAGCCACCTGGCACCATACGTACACCTGCATCAGCTGCAAAGCCTTGTGGCGCTAAGTTATGCTTATCAACAAAACCACCAGGGAATTCAGTATTAGTACCGTTTTTAAACGCTTCTAAAATACCTTGTTTAACTTCAACATTCGCATGCCATTGGCCGCTTTCGTCTTGTGTTGCTGCGCGTACTGCGCCCGATTCTAAATTATTTAATAGTTCTAACCAGCTCATTATAAAAACCTGTGTTTAATGCCAAGATAAAATGGTGTTGTTTGCGTTGTTAATACAATCTGTTTGCGTTAACTCAAGATGCGTTAAAGGCGGGCGCAAATACGGGCTATTAATACGCCCTTGTAAATGCATGAGTACTTTAACGGGGATAGGGTTTGCGACAGCAAACAAGCTTTGAATTGCTTGCGACCAGTCAGCAAATAAATTGGGGTGTTGGCCACTGAGGCTGCGTTTTACAAATTCATGGGTTTGCACAGGCCATGCATTCGCTGCGACAGATACTAAGCCTTTCGCGCCGGCTTGGGCAAAGTAAGGCATCAACGCATCATCACCACTAAAAATCGCCAGCTCTGGTGCGGCATTTCTAAAGCCTTCAAATTTCGCAATATCGCCACTGGCTTCTTTAAGCGCCCATAAGTTTTTGTGATCTTTTAAATTGCTAATTACTGCAGGTGGGATAGCAATCGCACTGCGCCCCGGTACGTTGTAAAGCATACATGGATGCTTGCTGGCATTGAGTAGACTTTCAAACCAGTGGGTTTGGCCAACTACGCCTGGTTTAGCATAGAGAGGAGAGCCCAGTAAATAACCGTGAATTGGTAATTGGTTACAGTATTCAACCCATGCAACTTGCTGTTTGAGGTTCATGCCGCCAACGGCAACCATCAAGGGCACAGTCGGTGCTAACTGGCAGACGTGCTCAACAATCGCTTGCTGCTCTTTGAGGGTAAGAGCTAAGCCTTCCCCTGTACTGCCAAGCAGTAAAATGCCATTGTTAGCTGTCTGTTGCTGCGTAACTAATTGCTCAAGCACGCTATAGTCGACTTCGCCTGCGTCAGTAAAAGGCGTGACAAGGGCTGTCCACAATGGGTAGTCGTTTAAATTGAAGTTGTTGATCATCTCTCACGAACTTATAAGTGATTCGAGGAGTTAATGAGCATTATGATAAGAGCCGCATTAACATCGTTCGAACTAATAATTCGAAGAGCGAATGGGCTTAATACAATAGGGCGCAATGGCCTTATTATGCTAAGACCAGAAGCTCTCCACCAAATATTTTAACAGCCAAGCTGTTATTGGTGACAGTCGCTGGGATTCAACCCAGTCGCCCGAAATAACCCTTCACAAAAAGTGTTACTTCTCGGCGTTAATTCCCCTCACGTATGATCACTGGAGTGTTGTGCTCCTCACATACGTTACCTGAATAACGCACCTCTTCTAGCCCACAGGGTTAGTTTTAAAAAAGTAAAACTAACCCTTAAATAGGGGTAATGGCGGTGATTAAAGCATTTTAGCCATCTAGGTGTCAAGACTGTAATCCGAACTCTGGAAATAAATCTTTAGTTAGTCGCCGTGTTTATGTTGATCTTTACACTTCAATGGTTACGTATTAATAGCTTTTTTCGTACACTAGTGTGCATAGTGGTAAAAGGGTATTAAGTAATGGAAAAGTTTCAGGGTATTTATCAACGAGCGGCACTGCGTAAAGGCGGTACTGCTATGCTTGAGCAATTGTTACACGCACCTCTTGCGACTGAACAACTGAAGTGCTTATCTGATGATGCATGGCTTGAAGAGTTTACCCGCAAGATTTTTCAAAGTGGTTTTTATTGGTCAGTGATCAACAATAAATGGACTGGTTTTCGTGAGGTATTTTGGGACTTTAGCGTTGATAAATTACTCATGATGCCACCAGATATGCTTGAGCAAAAAGCCAGTGATGAGCGAATCGTGCGTAATTTTAAAAAAGTACAGACCATTCCACATAACGCTTATATGATCCACGAGGTTGCCGCTGAACATGGTAGCTTTAGTCAGTTTATTGCCAATTGGCCAACAGACGACATAATTGGTTTGTGGGCATATTTAAAAAAACACGGTGCGCGTTTAGGTGGTAACACAGGGCCTTATACATTGCGCGCACTCGGTAAAGACACATTTTTACTATCGCGCGACGTTGAAAGCTATTTGCGTGCCCATAAAATAATTGATGGTGGCTTACAAACGAAAAAGTCATTGACTGCGGCACAAGCATTTTTTAACGAGTTACAACAGCAAAGCGGCTTAAGCTTACAAGAGCTAAGTTTAATCCTCGCTTACAGTGTAGGTGATAACCGCGTCGGTATACAAACAACTCAAGCTTAAGGAATACCATGAAACTAGTTGCTCGCTATACCCAGGTTGCTGATGATTTTGCAGTGCCGGATTCCCCCAGTGCTGTTGCAGCACCTACCTTATTATTGTGGAACGATGTATTAGCTCAGCAGCTTAATATTGACGTTGCCAGCGCCGAACGTGCAGATGTTTTTGCAGGCAACCTCAATAACAGTGACGTAAAGCCTGTAGCGCTGGGTTATTCAGGGCATCAGTTTGGTCATTTTTCACCGCGCTTAGGTGATGGTCGTGCTCACTTACTTGGGGCAGTTGCCGATCAGCAGCAACAGCTGTGGGACATTCAGCTTAAAGGTGCAGGTGCTACGCCATTTTCACGTGGTGGCGATGGCCGCTGCGCAATTGGTCCAGCTGTACGTGAATACATAATGAGTGAGGCGATGCACGCGTTAGGAGTGCCAACCACGCGATGCTTAGCTGTTGTTGCCAGTGGTGAGACTGTTTACCGACAGCCGCCACAGCCAGGTGCCATTGTTACCCGCGTTGCGAGTAGCCACATTCGCGTTGGCTCGTTTCAGTATCTAGCAAGCCAAGGCGATGTAGCTGGTTTACAGGCATTGGCTGATTTGGCCATTGCGCGGCATTACCCTGAAATCAATACCACGGGTCCTGAACGCTATTTAGCATTTTTAGCTAATGTTGTTGAAAAACAAATAGCCCTTGTGGTGAGCTGGATGCGGGTTGGCTTTATACACGGTGTAATGAATACAGACAATACTTTGATCAGTGGTGAAACCATAGACTACGGCCCTTGTGCGATGATGAATCAGTTTGATTTTGACACGGTATTTAGCTCGATTGATCGCCAAGGGCGTTATGCTTTTGGTAATCAAGCAAATATTGCTAACTGGAATTGTGCTCGCTTAGCGGAAAGTTTGCTCCCCTTAATAAGCGATGATGAAGAGCAAGCCGTTGCGCTATTAAGCCCGCTGATCAATGGTTTTGCTGAACAATTCAATCACGCATTTAGCCAAATGTGGGCGCAAAAGCTAGGGCTGGATGGTGATCAAGCAGGTGATAAAGAATTAGTATCAGAGCTACTGGGGCTGCTGAAAACGCATAAACTTGATTACACCAACACCTTTGATACATTGACAGAATCACTACAAGGGAGTGTTACTATTGCGAGTGATTTAGCAGCTTGGTCAATAAAATGGTTAACGCGCACCAATGCACACAGCTATCAGATTATGCGACAGGCTAATCCACGTATGATCCCACGCAACCATATTATTGAAACTATTTTACGAGACTATGAACGTGATGGTGCAAGTAGTATGTTAATTGATTATTTAGCTGCCTTGAAATCACCTTATTACACAATGGCTAATAATGCATTTTGGTACTCACCTCCTGTTGATGGAGATCATAACTACCAAACATTTTGTGGTACATAATGGATAAATAAATTTTTGCTATTGTTTATATTGTACATAGAATGAACAGGTACTAATGAAATGATATGATTTTTACATTGGGCGCATTCATTATAAGAGGTTATTTATTAATATTTATAAGAAATAACTGCGCTAACCACTTGTTGATTTAAAATTAACCAATATAATACTCTAATTGGCTTCAAAAATTTTTCTATTGAAGCACAAGATTTCAATACTAGGTTGTGGGTCAAGCTCGATATGATGGAAGTCAGCTTACTGGGAACCGATTTATGTGTAAGTTAGGTAAAGTTTTTTATCTGAACTATAATGAAGAGCACTTTATTTTAAAGAATATTTAAATTGCAAAATATGCATTTAAACATTTTCGTTAAGTAATGATTAACTAAAGATACGGTACTCTTAGTCAAACTTATTGAGCTAGGGTCTCTTAGCTACAATTTTAATTGTGAAAATGGGAAGGAAACAATGAAATTAAAATCACTTACTATTGCTTTAGCACTAGCTGCAACTAGCGCTTCAAGTTTCGCTGCTGAAAAAGAAGGTTTCTTTATCGGTGCTTTTGGCGATTATTACGATGCTTCATGGGAAAATGTCCGTGGTAGCGCAGGCACTAACGTTGATGATTCAACTGGTTGGGGTGCTGAAATAGGTTATCGTTTTAATGATTACTGGAGCGCGCGTTTAGAATACGCTGACATGGATTTTGATATCTCAAGCTCAAACCCAGCCATGACAGCTACAAGCATGGACGGCGATCGTCTCGGTATTGATGGTCTTTACCACATTAACGGTGGCCCTTTCTATGGTATTTTCGGTCTTAAACAAATCGATATTACAGAAAACCTAACATTTGCTAATGTGGGTGCTGGTTACCAACATTACTTCACTGATAATTTTGCATTTAATGCTGAAACATCGATATACCAAGGTCTTGATCGTGGTTACACAGATGTAGGCGCTAAACTTGGTCTTAGCTATTTATTTGGTAAGCAAAGTTCAGCTGCTGAGCCAGTTGAGCCAGCTCCTACAGCGGCAGTTGTTCCTGTTGCAGTTGCCCCTGTAGATAGCGATGGTGATAACATCCCTGATGCAGATGACCAATGTCCAAACACACCAATGACAGATGCTGTTGATGGAACCGGTTGTACTTTATATGAAGACCGTGAAGTAACTAAGAGTTTGTTAGTAACATTCCCTAACAATGCTTCAAAAGTTGCTGGCAAATATGACAACGGTATTGACCAAGTTGCTAGCTTCTTAAAAGAGCACACAGATACAACAGTATTACTTGAAGGTCATTCTTCAGCTGTTGGTAAAGCTGAGTACAACAAGTGGTTATCGAAAAAGCGTGCTGATGCAGTTGCTGCTAAGCTAATTGCTGATGGCATTGCTGAAGATCGTATTACTACTGTTGGTCTAGGCGAAGAGCGTCTTAAAAATACAGATAACACACCTGCTGCACACGCGGAAAACCGTCGTGTAGAAGCACACCTTAAGTCAATTGAGCGCGTGAAAGTTAAGCGTTAATAGCATTTGATTTATCAAAAACCCAGCTATATGCTGGGTTTTTTTATGTCTGATAATAATGATTCGCAATAGATATTCATGTGAATGGTGTTTTCTTTAAGTTATATTCATCGTATTTATAGTGAGTATAATTTTTTGCTTTACTGGATGGATTTTAATCTATACTTAAAAGCTTTATTATGAACCGTCAGAATACTATAAGGGTTTGGTAATTTTTCGCGAGCACTCGCACTACCGAATACTTTCACGTCACCAAGAGGGCAATACTGTGCTACAAGATTATCGTAAACACGTAGAAGAACGTGCCGAATTAGGTATCGTACCAGCGCCATTAGATGCTCAGCAAACGGCTGATCTTATCGAGCTAGTAAAAACTCCACCGGCTGGTGAAGAAGAGTTTATTCTAGATTTATTAGTAAACCGCGTACCACCCGGTGTGGATGATGCGGCTTACATCAAAGCAGGCTTTTTAGCAGCAGTGGCTAAAGGTGATGCCTCGTCACCACTAATCTCAAAAGAAAAAGCAGCAGAGTTACTAGGTACTATGCTTGGCGGTTACAATATCGCACCTATGATTGATTTACTTGATGACGATGCGCTTGCGCCAATTGTTGTTAAAGGTCTTGCTAATACATTGCTAATGTTTGACGCATTTTACGATGTTGAAGAAAAAGCCAAAGCAGGTAATCGCTTTGCTAAGCAAGTTATTGAATCTTGGGCGGCTGCAGAATGGTTTACGAATAAGCCAGCGGTTGCTGAAAAAATCTCTGTTACGGTATTTAAAGTAACGGGTGAGACAAATACGGATGATTTATCACCAGCACCAGATGCATGGTCTCGTCCTGATATCCCTCTGCATGCCTTAGCAATGCTAAAAATTGAACGTGACGGTATCACGCCAGATAAAGGCGGTGAAATTGGCCCAATTACACAACTGGAAGAATTAAAAACGCAAGGACTGCCACTTGCCTACGTTGGTGATGTTGTTGGTACTGGATCTTCTCGTAAGTCTGCTACTAACTCGGTGCTTTGGTTTATGGGCGATGATATTCCGTTCGTACCGAACAAGCGCGTTGGTGGTGTATGTTTAGGTAATAAAATTGCGCCAATCTTCTTTAACACTATGGAAGATTCAGGTGCATTACCAATCGAACTAAATGTTGATGAACTTAACATGGGTGAGCAAATCGATATCTATCCGTATGAAGGTGTTGTGAAGCGCCATGGTACTGATGACGTTATCTCTACATTCGAACTTAAATCAGAAGTAATTCTTGATGAAGTTCGCGCTGGTGGTCGTATTCCACTGATCATTGGTCGTGGTTTAACAGATAAAGCACGCACATCACTTGGCTTAGGTGCAATTGATGTATTTAAAGTGCCTGCAGTAATGGAGCTGTCTGATAAAGGCTTCACGCTTGCACAAAAAATGGTTGGTAAAGCCTGTAACGTTGCAGGCATTCGCCCAGGCCAATACTGTGAGCCTAAAATGACGACTGTTGGCTCGCAAGATACTACGGGGCCGATGACTCGCGATGAGCTTAAGGATTTAGCTTGTTTAGGTTTCTCTGCTGATTTAACAATGCAGTCTTTCTGTCATACATCAGCTTACCCTAAGCCTATTGATGTAAACACACATCATACCCTTCCTGATTTCATCATGAACCGTGGCGGTGTATCACTTCGCCCTGGTGATGGTGTTATTCATTCATGGTTAAACCGGATGTTATTACCAGATACTGTAGGTACGGGTGGTGATTCGCATACACGCTTCCCATTAGGTATTTCATTCCCTGCAGGTTCAGGTGCAGTGGCATTTGCAGCCGCAACAGGTGTAATGCCACTTGATATGCCGGAGTCAATCTTGGTACGTTTTAAAGGTGAAATGCAAGCTGGTATCACGCTACGTGACCTTGTGCATGCAATCCCTTACTTCGCTATCAAAGAAGGTCTACTGACTGTTGAGAAGAAAGGTAAAATCAACGAATTCTCTGGTCGTGTACTAGAAATCGAAGGTGTTGAGCACTTAACGGTTGAGCAAGCATTTGAGCTTTCTGATGCATCAGCAGAGCGTTCAGCGGCAGGTTGTACCGTTAAGCTTTCAAAAGAGTCGATTGCTGAATACTTAGAATCAAACATTGTAATGCTTAAGTGGATGATCTCTGAAGGCTACGGCGATGTACGCACTATTGAACGTCGTATTACTGCAATGCAAGACTGGTTAGCAAACCCAGAACTAATGGAAGCTGATGCAGATGCTGAGTATAAGCACGTACTAGAGATTGACTTAGCCGATATCAAAGAGCCAATTCTGTGTGCGCCAAATGATCCTGATGATGCACGTTTATTATCTGATGTGACGGGCGAGAAAATCGATGAGGTATTTATCGGTTCTTGTATGACGAATATTGGTCACTTCCGTGCTGCGGGTAAACTACTTGATGGTTTCTCAGGGCGTATTCCAACGCAACTTTGGGTTGCACCACCGACTAAGATGGATAAAGATCAACTTACCGACGAAGGTTATTACGGTATCTTTGGTCGTGTAGGTGCTCGTATTGAAACGCCAGGGTGTTCACTGTGTATGGGTAACCAAGCCCGTGTTGCAGATAAAGCAACTGTGGTTTCTACCTCTACGCGTAACTTCCCGAACCGCTTAGGTAATGGTGCAAATGTATTCTTAGCGTCAGCAGAACTTGCAGCCGTAGCTGCGATTTTAGGTAAGTTACCAACACCAGCTGAATACCAACAGTATGCAGCAAAAATTAACGCAACAGCAGCTGATACTTATCGTTATTTGAACTTCCATCGCATGCCTGCTTACACTAAAAAAGCAGACAACGTGATAATCCAACAAGCAGTTTAAAAGTCTACTTGTTGCAAAAACCCACAACATGTGGGTTTTTGTTAAGCTTTTGTTTATTTTCACTTGACGAAAAGTTTTCTTCGTCTAGAATTCAACCAATAAAAAATTAACACATGTTATTGGTTGCCATGGAAAAGGCGATAACTTCCTTCATGCTATTAAAATAATTAATTAGCAATGAAAGGCACCATCGTAAACTCCTCGGCAACTTCAATTTCATTTGACACATCAAACTACGCACAGAATTAATACCTTTAGTGAGCTAGAAAATAATTAGCCTATAGAATCAGGGCGCTGGAATATTTATTTATGTTGTGGAATTTTCATAATTAGTCAGTCAATTGATAAGCATCTTAATTATTAGGAAGACATCATATGTGGTGTTTAATACGAACTACTGTGAAAGTAGTAAATGGCGTTGATCTTAATTCGCTTAAAAGAAGTTGGAGTTCTGTTTAGATAAAAGTATCAATTCCTAATTGTTTATAGAAGTATTTAATTAAGCTCTAAATTCCACTTTTTAAACGTTTACAGCGTAAGGAACAAACTGGGCTCATTAAATTGTCCATTTAAATAGCCAATATTTAAGATTAAATGACGTATAACTTGATAATAATGATTCGAGCTTGAGGCTTCTTAAGTGTAATTTTTAAAGTATAAATATAAAAAGTTATAAGAACCGAAAACAAAATTTAAAGCCACATTAAGCTAGGGCTTTTTTAAATTATTAAAGGGAAATGATTTAAACACAGCTCCCTCAATAGTATCCATTTAAAAGGGGAATAAAATGGGTTTTTTTGAAACAAAGCTACGCATAGGCTTACTCGCCAGTGCACTATTTTTAACTGGCTGTGGAGGCGGAGGTGATGATAACGGTAGTACAACGCCAAAACCTGTTGACCCAGTTAACCAAAGCCCAACAGTTACACTAACGGCTGCAGATGAACAAATAGAACAAGAAACATTCACGCTTAATGCGACAGCAAATGATACTGATGGTGAAATTTCGTCATATAGTTGGAGCCACGATGCGAGCTTTGATTTTATCAGTGATGGTCTTTCCAGTGCTGAAGTGAGCTTTACTTCCCCCGATATCAGTGAAGACATTACGGTTAATTTTACTGTAACGGTTACTGATAATGATGGCGCTTCAGCATCATCCTCTCAAGCGGTGCTCATCAAGCGTAAAGTATCCAATGTAACCATAACAGGACTGGTTACTGATGAGCCAATTGCAAATGCTGAACTTGAAATTGTTGTTGGTGGTGAATCTTTCCAGGTTCAAGCAAATGATAGTGGTCGTTATACAGCGGTTTTAAATATCGATGAGTCATCAACTAAAAAGTTGGTAAGAGTAAAAGCGAAAGGATTAGATGCCTTAAACCCAGGTGTTGAGTTTGTATCGCAGCTAAGTTCAGTTGAAAAGCTTTTAGCACAAGCGGGCGAGGATAATACGCTTGATAGTAATGATAATTTTGGTGTCAATATCACTAATGTTACCACTGCTGAATTTGCACTTTTAACACGTGACGGTACAGAGCCTACGAGTGAAGAAGAGCTTAATAGCGCACTGTTAAATGTCGATGCGGATGAGAAGATTCAGCTAGCAACACTTATTAAGATTGTTGTTGATAATCCTGAGTATTCATTGCCTGAAGGTGTTAATAGCACGCTGGAGCTTGTTGCGAATGAACAAGTCGCGAAGCAGTTTGAAGAAGAAGTGATAGAGAAAGATCCTGAAATCATCGAAAAAACCAAAAAAGAAATTAAAGAAGATGATGATCTCGTAACAGGCGCAACAGGTACGCTCGAGGGTAATTATATTATTAACTCACCTCGTTATCATACCAATACAGCATACCACCTTAGCTTAATGGCTGATGGTAGTGGGCAGTTTAGCTCTAATACCAGTAGTGCGATCTCTTGGGTAGAAAATGCAGGCGTTTATACATTAGACTTTGCTGAAAAAGTTACGATTTATCAAAATTCAGATGCAGAAAGTTCAGAGTCTGTAGTTTTAACTGGATTCAGCTTTACTGTATTGGCTGAAAACGATGTGTTTAGAACCATCGAAGTGACGCGTTCAACAGAGCGAACGGTTGTTAATAGCAACACCGGTTCAGTTACAATGACGACTGAAGATGATGAAACATATACGACGAATCTAATATATAAAAATAAAACCATTTCATTATTAGCTGAACAGCTGGTAGGTGAGTGGGCATTTCATGTACAAGATAATGATTTTGATACTAGCTACGATCCCAACCTACCTGAAACCCTGCAATTTTATGCTGACGGTACAGGCGTTGTTGATGGTAGTGAAGCGTTTACTTGGCAGCTAAACAGCCATAGCTTAATTGTTAACTATGATGACGGCGGCGAAACAGGGCAGCTAGAGCTTTGGTTTACAAAAGCATTAAGTGGCGGCTATCAATTAGTTGGTCTTGATACGAGTTTTGATAAGCCGAGTGACACCCTAACGGGGCTATTAATCAAAAAACAAGCGGTATCGACTACGAATGAAGATTTAATTGGTCGTTGGCATGGCTTTATCGGCACATCTCAATCGTATGATTTAAATATTCATAACGATGGCACAACGATGATCGGCCTAGGCATCACTGATTGGCTGGGGCATTTAAATGATGGTCAGTTTACACGTAAGCGTTTCATTTATAACAATGAAGTTGTTACTTCATGTGAAGGCTTTGATGCAAGTTGTTACCTTGAAAGTGAAATGATTCATGAGTTCATCAGTATTGTTGGTAACCTGTATTACATTAAGCGCACTCTAAATTACTACTTACCAAATGGTGAGATTAGGTCTCAAAGCGGTGCAATATTAGTTTATGAATACAGCAAAGACTTAACCTACAGCGCATTCACCGAAGAGCTATTAGAGAATTACACAGAGTTTTATTCAGCAGATGGCCAAACAGATAGAATTTATACTGAATATGACGAAAACGATAACGTAACATACGTTGTTGAGTTAGAGGGGCAGACTTACACCGGCGCAACCTTTAATGACGGTGTATTAAGCTATGACTGAAATGGTGAAACGTGGCATCTTGAACTTGTTTCATCAGATACCGGCAGCATTGTAGTTTGCCATTATCAAGATGGTGGCACGTGTAATGCTGCGTCACAAATTACTTACTTACCAAAGCGCCCTAAAGTTACCCTTACTGCTAACTCAAGTGGCAATGGTGAAATTTCACCCGCATCACAAGCGTCATTTTTGTATCAAAAAGTTGGGTTTGAAATACTGCCAGCTGAGGGTTATGAAGTTGATAGCATTACAGGGTGTGAAGGTTACGTGGATGGTAATTACTATATAGCTAAAGCTGGTAGTGATAACTGTGAAATTATAGCTAAGTTTAAATCACGTATTTCACTGGCAGAACAAGCAAAAATTAAGGATCCTGAGTTGGCAAAATGTTTCAATAACTTAGGAGTGGGTGTAACTTTGGAGAGTGTGAAGGAATTTGTATGTTTCCCTTCCACAGAAATAAGATCTTTAGATGGTCTTACGTCTTTGGAAAATCTTGAAAAGTTATATTTATACAACTTAAATGTTGGCTCGCATGTAGAGTTATCTGAATTTGAAAAATTAGAAATACTCGCCCTTAATGGTGGAGGGGAGATAGAATCAGTTAAAGTATTTAAGCCCGAAAATATCCTTATATTGAAATTAACAGAGCAAAATGTTAGTTCTTTAGAGCTTTCAAGTTTTACAGGCCTTAAAGAATTAAATTTGAGCAGTAACCCACTTAAAGAAATAGAAATTTCTACATTACATGACTTAAATGACCTTGATTTAGCATGGACTGATATTAGCTCACTAGATATCAGCGATAAACTAAGCTTAAAAGCCCTGAATATTGCTGGTGTTAAGTTGAATAATGTAGATTTGACAGGCTTATTTGAACTAGAAAACCTTGACATTTCTTCTTCAAAAATAACAGACGTTGACTTTAGTGACTTAACTAAACTAAATAAGTTAGATATAAGTTGGACTAATGTAATTAATCTGGATTTTTCGAATTTATCTAGCTTGAAGGTATTTATAGCTTCAGGTGTTGATTACAATAAGATTGATTGGTCTGAGTTATATGGTATTGAAAGTTTATTTTACACTTTTTATCCTCTTAGTGACTTTGATATAGCCCCATTTGAAAATTTAAATTATTTAGTTTTACAATTCAATGGTTTATCTAGTATCAATATACCTGAGGATAATAAAATAACATACCTAGACCTGAGGCAAAATAACCTCAAGGCTATAGATGCTAACATGTTGAAAGATGTTGAATATCTTTCTGTTGCTTATAATGACCTTGAAAAAATAAATATATCCAATTCAAATGAATTACATATATTGAATCTGAGTGGGAACCCTATTACCTCAATTGATTTTTCTAAAAATGAAGAACTCACTGTTGTATGGGCAAGAAAAACTTTACTTTCAGTCATCGAAGGTATTGAGAATATAACTGATAAAGAAGCATTTCTCGATTTTAGACATAATGTTTTTTCTGACAATATTATGAATTACTTCTATGAATTAATTGATGAAAATTTATATTCGAATATACATCTTTCAGACCATTATTTCGAAATTACAGTGAATCATTCTGAAAATGGAAGTGTAGATAAAAGTAAGGTTATAACCTTTGAAGGAGAAGTCGAAAGGATAACTATCACTCCAAACGAAGGCTATAAAGTGAGTGGCATTTCTGGCTGTAACACTTCTCTGGATGATATGGTTGATAACACGCTTACTGTTGGTCCAATAAGTGACAGTTGTGGGATTGAGATTGAGTTTGTAAAGATTATACCTTTAGCAACACTAGCTGGTATTACTGACCCAAATTTGGCTAAATGCGTTAATAAAGGTATGTTTGAAGAGCTACATGAGGTGGATGAATTACATTGTATATGGCATGAGTATAGTCCGATTTACTCGTTAGAAGGACTTGCTTTATTTCCCAATTTAGAAACGATTGGTTTGAGTCGCTTAAGTCTTGGTGGAACAATTGATTTTTCTTTTATCCCGACGTTAAAGAATATTCATCTTCGAGGAAGCTCAATTCAGTCTTTAATCGTTGCAGATCCTAGCATGATTGAGAGTTTGGCACTAGATTTCAGTGATTTATCTTTTTTCGACACATCTTCATTTATTAATTTGAAAGAGCTGAACCTAGCGTCTAATAGATTACAGAGTATAGATTTGAGTCAGAATTTGAAGTTAGAAACGTTGATACTTAACTCAAATCCAATTACACGACTAGATGTTAGCAACCTTTCTAACTTAAAAGATTTACGTTTACAAAATGTACTTTTAGAATTTCTAGACTTAACTCAGAATATAAGTTTAGAATATTTAGATATAAGTGAAACATATGATTTGGCTGGGATGGATTTTTCTGCTCTTCCTAACCTTAAAGCACTTAATATAAGTCAATTGAACCCGCGTTTAATAAAGAATCAACAGTTTCCGACGGTTGAAAAGCTATACTTTACATATTCAGGTTTAAGGTCGTTTAATACTGAAGGTCTGAACAACCTTACTCACTTGTACTTAAAGGGAAATCCGATAAGTGATATAAATAAAATATTAGTATCAAAACCTGAACAGTTAATAACTTTTGACATCTCTGATACTATGATTACAGAGCTTGATATTAGCCAGTTTGTTAACTTGAAAATTTTAGAGTTAGAAGAAAGCTATATATCGCATCTCGATGTTTCTGGGAATCAAAATCTCGAAGTAATTGAAGCGGATAATAGCTGGATATCCTCAATTGAAGGTTTAGAATCAATTAATGAAAAGTACGCATTTTTAAAGTTTAATTGGACCCCTCTTTCTTATGAGGCAATAAATTATCTAACGAAAATACGTGATGATGGCTATGTAAATATCGAATATAGTATTAGTTACCCAGTCATTATCAACACTATAGGTAGCGGCGGTGTTGATGTAAATAGATTACTTCTGAAAGATAATGAAATCGTGAAGATAAATTTATATCCAATTGTAGGTCATGAAATAGAGAAAATAACTGGCTGTGATGGAATGCTATATGAGCAGGATAGTTTACCTTCATACTACGAGGTTGGGCCAATTGTTGAAGGTTGTGATATCGAAGTGGAGTTTATTGAGACTACTAATTAGTTTTTTATAAATCTAATCTTCCGTTTATTTATAAAACCAGTCAGTTACACTGACTGGTTTTTGCTTTTACACTCAGTGAAAGCTGGGGGAAGTTCAGTTTGATTTTTAACGAAGTTGTAGTTAACTTACTCTGAGTCGTGGATTATTTGACCAAAACATAGTTGAAGGTTGCAAAATAAATATGAGGTTGATTGGACGCTTTAAGTGTTTTCGTTATTGATGTTTATAAATAGAAATTCAATCGGTTATTTTGTTGTTAGATTAAAATTTCATTATGATGATATTTTAGATCTTAAAATTCTACTTTAACCTTGCTTTAATCAAGTAAAGACGCAAAAAATCCTCTCTATTTGCATTAAAATCCCTTCATTATTTATGAGTTAATCCTCTTATTTTTAGGTGAGATTTTATGACAGCATTAAACAACCAGAACCTATTACAACTTCGCTTTGTAAACCAAGCTCATATTGAGGCTGTTAAGCCGTCATTTGCCAATCTTCCGGCTAATCCGTATGCCGATGGTGCGTTTCGTAAACGCCGTTACTCAGTAATTAAAGTGCAAAACGATGAACTTGTTTTACAAGCCACGAAAGCCTTTGTACAAGATGATTCAATCAATACTTTCCAAGGTAATGTTGAGCGCACTTACGAAAATTTAGAGCCGAGTTTATTGGCAAGCGAAGGGATGAAAAGTATCGTCAATGAGTTTCGTGCCATTACCGGGATAGACGAAGAGCGTGATATTGAAATTCATCAATTTCGTATGCTTGCTATTGAAAGTGATACGCCGCCTGCGCCAGAAGGTATTCATCAAGATGGCTTTGATCACGTTTGTATTTGTGGTGTATCTCACGAAAACTTAGAAGGTGGTGAGTTGTTGGTGTATGAAAATAAGCAAGCTGAGCCTTGTTTTAAAATGGAAATTAAAGACGGTATGTTTGCATTAATTAATGACCGTGAAGTGTGGCATAACGCAACACCGATGAATAAAATTGATGACACAAAAGCGGGTTATCTTGACTGCTTCGTACTGACAGCTTAAGGAATAGCAATGAACTTAACACAATTACGCCGCCAATTTCCGGCCCTAATGCAGCAAGTAGCTGGTAAGTCACCAATATTTTTAGATGGCCCGGGTGGCTCACAAGTACCACAGCCTGTTTTGAGTGCAATGTCGGCTTATTTAGGTTATTACAACTCGAATTTAGGCGGTGCATTTTTTTCGAGTGAAAAAACCGTTGAGTTAATGGCTGATGCGCGCCAAGCGGCTGCTGATTTACTTAATTCCCCATCGCGCGATCAAATTGTATTCGGTGCGAATATGACTAGCCTTACTTTTAGCTTTAGCCGTGCGATTTCTCGTGATTGGCAAGCGGGTGATGAGATTATCGTGACCAATGCAGATCACTTCTCAAACGTATCCTCTTGGCAACAAGCTGCTGAAGATAAAGGCGTAAAGGTTAATACTGTATTGATTAACGAAGCTGATTGCAGCTTAGATTTAGCGCATTTTGCCAGCTTACTGAGTACTAAAACCAAATTAGTAGCCGTTACTTATGCATCAAACACTACCGGCTCGATTAACGACATTAAACGTATTGTTGAAATGGCTCATAGCGTAGGTGCTTTAGTGTATGTAGATGCTGTGCATTATGCGCCACATGAGCTGATTGATGTTCAAGCACTTGATTGCGACTTTCTAGCATGTTCGGCTTATAAATTCTTTGGTCCTCACTTAGGCATGGTTTACGCAAAGCGTGAGCACCTTGAAGGATTCACACCATACAAAGTAGAACCGGCAAAGGACGTTATCCCTGGGCGCTGGGAAACCGGCACACAAAGCTTTGAAGCACTCGCAGGTTTAATTGCAGCTGTTGACTACATTGCAGATATTAGTGAGCTTGATGGTAGCTATTCACGCCGCGATAAATTAGCTTCTGCTTTTGCAAAAACTAAACAACATGAAATGGCTTTAAGTGAGTACTTCCTTACTCGATTAGTTAACTATCCTAAGATTAAACTATTTGGTATTGATGATTTAGATCGTTTAGCTGAACGTACCCCAACTTTTGCGTTAACCTTTGCAGGGCTTGAGCCACGTCAGGTGTCTGAGTTTTTAGGTAAGCAACATGTATGTGTGTGGGATGGTAACTTCTACGCGCAAGGCTTATGCAAGCAATTGGGTGTATTGGATACTGGCGGCGTGGTGCGCATTGGTTGCATGCACTATAACACCATCGCAGAGCTAGATAAGTTATTTGATTTGTTTGATGAATTGATTTGAAGCTATAAGTTATAATTAGAGCTATAAGTCATAAGCTGTAAGTTTTAAGCGGCCCGAGTGCTTTTTAAGTGTTGACATAAAATCTGAATTGAGTAGATTTTTGGCTTACCGCTTACCGCTTACCGCTTACCGCTTACCGCTTACCGCTTACCGCTTACCGCTTACCGCTTACCGCTTACCGCTTACCGCTTACCGCTTACCGCTTACCGC
>NZ_DRGM01000016.1 GCF_011050055.1 Pseudoalteromonas prydzensis
ATAATTGTGTGTGAAGATGTTGTCAAAGGCGGTTCAAGTTTAGTGCAAACTGAGCTTGGACTGTTTTTATTTTACAGCCACATGATTAGACGAACTAAGAGTTTGTCACTGAATTACAGTGTTTATCGAAAGCACTAAAACTGAATCTTTATAATTGTGTGTGAAGATGTTGTCAAAAAGACAGTTCAAGTTTAGTTAAACTGAGCTTGAACTGCTTTTATTTACTGCCACACGATTAGATGAACTTATTGTTCATTAGTGAATCTACAATATGTGCTGAAGAATACTAGAACCGAATCTTTATAATTGTGTGTGAAGATGTTGTCAAAGGCGGTTCAAGTTTAGTGCAAACTGAGCTTGGACTGTTTTTATTTTACTGCCACGCGATTAGACGAACACAGTGTTTGTCAGCGAATTACAGCGTTTATTGAGCAACGCTAAAACTGAATCTTTATAATTGTGTGTGAAGATGTTGTCAAAAAGACAGTTCAAGTTTGGTCAAACTGGACTTGAACTGCTTTTATTTACTGCCACATGATTAGATGAACTTATTGTTGATTAGTGAATCTACAATATGTACCAAAGAATACTAGAACCGAATCTTTATAATTGTGTGTGAAGATGTTGTCAAAGGCGGTTCAAGTTTAGTGCAAACTGGGCTTGGACTGTTTTTATTTTCTTTAATCCACAATTATTACAATGTTTTTATAAAGCGCCTTAAAGGCGCTTTTTTTATGGCTAAAAGCTACGCTTAGCTAAAAAGTTAGCTAACTTGATTGTTTTTAACTTGTAGCTTGTGTTGACTTTGTTATAATCCTCCCGAAATTTCAGTAATTACTGAAACTTTATTGATGAAGATCATAACAACGAAGTGAAAAATAGCGTAAGTGCTGTTGTTTACTTGTTACTAAATCTATAAGGCCAGTACGTTTGAACTCACAAAATTGTCCACAAGCAACACAGCAAACAACGTTTACGCGTTGGCAGCTATGTGCGCGTGCACTTTTTGCCGGAGGTGAGCTGTTCTCTGCATTAGTTATTTTATTAATTAATTCAGTTATGTTAGTAAATGGTAGTATTGAAGAGGCAACAGAGCTAAAGAGTTTATTAACTGAAGGGGCTGCTGAGTCGTCTTTAATTAATGTATTGAGCTTTTTAGCGTATCCAGTTGTGTCATGCCAGTTGTTAATTGGTTTATGTTGGTTGATTTTTCACTTTTTTCCAGCGCGTCGTGCTGGGATTATTTTACGCAAAGCAGCCTTTGCTTTTCGTGCTCCTAAAACATCACTCGTTGTACACAGCGCTCATGGCTGTCGTGCTCCACCCCTTGTATTCGGTTGAACGCTACTCGTTATTGATGGCTTGATTGAATTAGTCGCTTACTAATTTCATTGCTTCACTAATAATGCTTAGCCGCAGTGTATCTGCGATTCGGCCACCTCTATTAAATTTCCTTGGCGTTTAAAGCTTGTTGCGACTTGTTTTAAACCACGTTAGGAATAGTTTAAACCGTTGTTCTGACCTGTTGGTATTTTTGGGTAAGACAGCACACGTCAAATTTTAGGTTGTAGGATAGTCCTTTGTTAATTCGAAACCTCTGTAATATTGCTCTGGGCACAACTGTGCTCGCACTAACCGGTTGTAAAGGCGGGGTGCTTGATCCAAAAGGGCAAGTTGGGATAGATGAAAAAAATCTGATCATTATTGCCACAGTGCTGATGCTAATTGTGGTTATTCCTGTAATTGTGATGACCTTGTATTTCGCGTGGAAATATCGCGATGGCCAAGATCAGCAAATTTATGCGCCAAAATGGGCACACTCAGGAAAAATTGAAGCCGCCGTCTGGGCGATCCCAATTGTGATAGTTATCGTGCTGGGTGTCATTACTTGGCAGTCAACTCAAGATTTAGACCCTTATAAACCCCTTGAAGGCAAAGGCAAGCACTTAACTGTTGAAGTGGTATCGCTGAATTGGAAATGGCTGTTTATTTATCCTGAGCAAGGTATTGCTACGGTTAATGAATTGGTATTTCCAGCTAATGTACCGGTGGAATACAAAATCACCTCAGAAAGCACCATGAACTCATTTTTCATTCCACAACTTGGTAGCCAAATTTACTCGATGGCGGGCATGGAAACAAAACTGCATTTGATTGCTAATGAAGCGGGTACGTTTAAAGGTTTTTCGGCTAACTACAGTGGCGCAGGTTTTACCGGTATGAAATTTAATGCCATTGCTACGCCAACGCAAGCTGACTTTGATAGCTGGGTAAACAAGGTGAAAAGCCAAGCTAATACGCTCACTAAAGCGAATTACGATGCACTGGCATTACCGAGTGAAAACAACCCGGTGACTTATTTTGCTGATGTTGATGATGGCTTGTTCCACACCATCGTTATGAAATATATGCAAGCACATGGTGATATGAACAAGATGCACAACGCAATGCCAGAGCACAGCGGCCATGAAAATCACACAATGCACAGTGAGGGTAAGGAATAATTATGTCGTTACTTGGAAAATTAACATTAGATGCTATTCCGTTCCACGAACCTATTTTAATGGTAACAATGGCGGTGGTGGTGATTGCAGGTGCATTGATTGCAGCTTTGATCACAAAATATAAAAAATGGGGCGTGCTATGGCACGACTGGATCACCTCAATCGATCATAAACGCTTAGGCGTAATGTACATTATTCTTGCCTTGATCATGCTGTTTCGTGGTTTCTCCGACGCCATTATGATGCGGGCCCAATTGGCGTTAGCCACAGGTGGCGCAACGGGTTATTTGCCGCCAGAGCATTATGATCAAATTTTCACCGCGCATGGGGTGATCATGATCATCTTTATGGCGATGCCATTTATGATTGGTCTAATGAACATTGTATTGCCACTGCAAATTGGTGCGCGCGATGTCGCTTTTCCATTTTTAAATAATTTAAGTTTTTGGCTTACCGCCGGTGGTGCAATATTAATTAATATTTCATTGTTCTGTGGTGAGTTTGCAAAAACCGGTTGGGTGGCTTATCCGCCGCTATCGGAGATGTCATTTAGCCCTGGGGTCGGGGTCGATTATTATATTTGGGCGCTGCAAATATCCGGTATTGGTACGCTATTAACGGCGGTAAACTTTTTAGTAACCGTATTTAAAATGCGTGCGCCTGGTATGCGTTTAATGCAAATGCCTATTTTCACTTGGACCTGTACTTGGGCAAATATCTTAATTGCGGCATCATTCCCAATCTTAACTGCGGTGTTGACTATGCTAACACTGGACCGTTATTTAGATTTCCACTTCTTTACTAATGAAGCGGGCGGTAACGCCATGATGTACATCAACCTGTTTTGGGCTTGGGGTCATCCAGAAGTATATATTTTGATTTTACCTGCCTTTGGTATTTTCTCAGAAGTTATCTCGACCTTTACCGGTAAACGCTTATTTGGTTATAAGTCAATGGTATATGCCAGTGGCGCAATTTCTATCTTAGGCTTTGTAGTATGGTTACACCACTTTTTCACTATGGGATCCAGTGCCAACGTTAACGCTTTCTTTGGGGTAATGACCATGGTCATTGCGGTGCCCACCGGCGTAAAACTGTTTAACTGGTTATTTACTATTTACCGTGGCCGTTTACGGATCACAGTTCCAGTGCTTTGGACGCTTGGCTTTATGGTGACCTTTACCATAGGCGGGATGACAGGTGTATTACTGGCAATTCCAGGTGCTGATTATGTATTACACAACAGCTTATTCCTGATTGCCCATTTTCATAACACCATCATCGGTGGTGCGGTATTTGGTTACTTAGCTGGTTTTGCATTTTGGTTCCCCAAAGCAATGGGCTTTAAACTGCATGAAGGGTGGGGTAAGGCGTCTTTCTGGTGTTGGTTAATTGGTTTCTTTGTTGCATTTATGCCTTTATACGTACTTGGTTTCTTAGGTATGACGCGTCGCTTAAATCACACCAATAATCCGGATTGGAATATCTGGTTGTACATTGCCTTTGTCGGTGCGGTGATCATTATGTTTGGTATTTTATTCCAAGTTGTACAGCTTATTGTCAGCTTTAAAAACCGCGAAGCATTAAAAGATACAACCGGCGATCCGTGGAACGGTCACACACTTGAGTGGTCAACATCGTCACCGCCACAATACTATAACTTCGCTACTATACCGCATGTACACGATATCGATACTTGGACCGACATGAAAGAGAAAGGCCAAGCGTATCAGCAACAAGCAAGCTATGCGCCTATTCATATGCCAAAAAACACTTCGGCAGGGGTGATGATGAGTGCCTGTTTTACCACATTCTGTTTTGCCATGATCTGGCATATTTGGTGGCTGGCAATTGTCGGTGTTATTGCTGGCATCACGGTATTCTTTAAACGCTGTTACACCAGTGATGTTGATTACTACGTGCAACCAGACGAAATTCTTGAAATTGAAAGTGCACATAATAAAAGTGCAACAACATTTAACCAAGGTAAGGAGTTCAGCGCATGAGTGCTACCTCTGCAGATATAAATATCATCAATCATGATGCCCATGCTCACGGGCATCATGATACTGGTGGCGATACGGTATTTGGTTTTTGGCTTTACTTAATGACCGACTGCTTATTGTTTGCCTCATTTTTTGCCACCTACGCTGTGCTGTATATGAATACAGCAGGAGGCGTATCTGGCAAAGATATTTTTGAACTGGACTTTGTAGCGGTTGAAACTGCTGCATTGCTACTAAGTAGTATCACTTTTGGTTTTGCGATGATCTCAGCTCATGCGCAAAAAAAAGCCGCTACATTAACGTGGCTGGCAATTACTTTTGCTTTTGGTGCTGTGTTTATTGGTATGGAAATTTATGAATTTCATCATTTAATTGCCCATGGTAATGGCCCGCAGCGCAGCGCATTTTTAACCTCGTTCTTCTCTTTAGTAGGCTTACACGGTATGCACGTAACCGCTGGTCTAATTTGGATGGCGACGATGATGATCGAAGTATCACGCCGTGGTTTAAACCCTGCAACCGTTACACGTCTAAGTTGTTTAAGTTTGTTTTGGCACTTTTTAGATGTGGTGTGGATCTGCGTATTTACCGTTGTTTACTTAATGGGGGTGATGTAATGAGCCACAGTGAATCACATGTATTAAATGAGCTACATACACAAAGCCATAGTGATGCTTCACATGGCAGTGTTAAAGACTATTTAATAGGTTTTGTTTTATCAATCATTCTAACGGCCATTCCATTTTGGGCGGTGATCAGCGGTACATTGTCAAAACCAACCACATTTGCCTGTGTTGTCGTAATGGCCATTGTGCAAATTTGGGTGCATTTAAAATACTTCTTGCACCTGAACTTTACCACCGAAGACGGTAAAGCCAGTTCGTTATCGTTCATCTTCAGTGCGCTGATCATCGTCATGGTGGTTGGCCTGTCTGTATGGATCATCTACGAATCGAACGCCATGATGATGTACTAGCCCCAGCTAGTACGTTTTCGTAAAGCAAAGAATAGGGGAACTGCAGATGTTTCGTCGTTATTTAAAGGTCACTAAGCCCGGTATTATCATGGGTAATTTGATCTCGGTTGCGGGTGGGTTTTTACTCGCCTCGCGTGGTGATATTGATGGCTGGCTAATGCTTGCTACATTAGTTGGTTTATCACTGGTGGTGGCCTCTGGCTGCGTGATCAATAATGTGATCGACCGTGATATTGATATTCGCATGGCGCGTACGCGAACACGGGTCACTGTAACGGGCGAAATGTCAGCTAAGACTGCTTTGCTGCATGGTACAGCACTTGGTGTATTAGGCTTTGCTTTACTGATAATTTTTACTAACTGGATTGCAGTGTTTTTTGCTGTGTTTGGTTATGTCATATACGTGGCTGTTTACAGCTTATATATGAAGCGTCGCTCAGTGTATGGCACGTTTATAGGTAGTTTATCAGGAGCAGTACCACCAGTGGTAGGGTACTGCGCCGTGACTGCACAGTTTGATATTGGCGCACTGATTTTATTGGTGATGTTTAGTTTATGGCAAATGCCGCACTCATACGCGATTGCTATTTTTCGCTATAAAGACTACCAAGCCGCGCGCATTCCGGTATTGCCGGTAGCGCAAGGGATTGATAAAGCTAAACATCATATTGTGTTGTATATCGCGGTATATGCGCTAGTGGTGATGTTATTAACCATTGGCGGTTATACCGGTATGGCTTTTTTAGCCGTTGCTTGCACCACTAGTTTTTGGTGGCTGTTAATGGCGCTAAGAGGTTATCGACGTAACATTGATATTAGTGGTTGGGCACGCCAAGTATTTGCGTTCTCAATTGTGAATATCACTGCATTAAGCATTGCTATGGCTGTTGATTATCAAAATATTGCCCCGCATCTGCTTGCATTTAACTAATTACTAAACCGAGTTAATTCCAAAGTTAACCAAAGGCTCTGAGATCTTCGAGGAGCCTTTTTTCATGTTTGTAGTATTGCTAATCGATTAATTCAGCAATACTGAGTTTCCCCGCTAACGTTAAACTTTGCTTTATGGCAGCACGTATTTCAGCTGGTTTGTTTTGGCTAAGCTTAAAATTGCCACGCCAGCGACTGGGCATAAATTCAATAAAGCTCAATTGTTGGTACATTGCCTCGCGCTGCTGTACGGGTACCTCATCAATTTGCCATTTATCTGTAGCATGTTCGCTAAAGTGTTGCTCAAAGTGAGTGGTTAGCCGTTGCATGATCTGTTCTTTGTGATATTGGTCTTTAACAATACGCACTTCAGCCGTTACATAAACACTCGCATAAAGCCAGCTAGGCAAGGTTTTGTTATGTGCATAAGTGGGCGATAAATAGCAATCATCTCCACTAAATAGTAAGTTCACCGATTGACCATCAAGCAATGATAATGGGTTGTACTTAGCCACATGGCCGATAAAAATCTCCCGTGCTGAGTCAAATAATAACGGCACGCGGCATATATCATTGAGCTGGCTTTGTGGATTTGGCATTAAAATAGTCGCCAGTGGATAGCTATTTACTAACTGCTGTAATTGCTTACTATCATGCTGTTGAAAATGTTTCGCTGGGTACATTATAGTTTTCCTGCTAACTGCGATTTTATCGTCGGCCATTGCTCGTCAATAATACTGAACTGGGCGGTGTTTCGATATGAGCCATCAGCAAGCAACCTGTCTTTATAACGAATGCATTCAAAGCGGGCGCCAAGGCGAGTAATAGCATTACGCGATTTTTGGTTTTGTTCATGGGTATTAAAAGTAATACGCACTAAGCCTAATTCATCGAACGCATATTGCAGTAGCAAGTATTTAGCGTGGGTATTTACAAAACTACGTTGCCACTGTTTAGCAATAAATGTGTGGCCAATCTCGGCGCTGCGATTTTGTTTATCTAACCTAAATAAACGTGTAGTGCCAAGCAC
>NZ_DRGM01000017.1 GCF_011050055.1 Pseudoalteromonas prydzensis
CCGCAATAATGGCCGCTGCTATTATTGATACTAACTGCGTTTTACCACCCGTTGCATCGTTAACAGCGGTGCGTGAGTCGGCGCCACTAACTGCAAAACCTTGCGAAAGAGCTGACGCTATATTGGCAATACCTAGCGCTCTAAATTCCTTATCGGCGTCTATGTCGTAGCCATTTTTAGCAGCAAAGCTGCGGGCAGTTAGCATCATACTTACAAAGCTCACGATGGCTAAGTTAAGTGCGGGTACCACTAGCTCACGAATAATTCCTAAATCAAAAACAGGAGTATTAAAAACGGGAAGTCCGCCAGTTACGGTGCCAATAGTTTTTATATCAAGTTGTTTTAAATCAAAAATCCATACCAAAATCGCACCAAATGCAATGGCAAACATTGATGCCGGCCACGTGGGTTTTATGCGTTTCATGGCAAAGTAAACCGCCAATGTGAACAAGGCCATTAACAAGGTGGGAACATGTGTTTGCGCTAGGTATGTGGGTACACCACCTAGGCGTTCAAGTAGGTAGCGCTCGTCAAAGGTAAAACCGAATACTTTAGAAAATTGACCAACAATAATAGTGATGGCTACGCCATTTAATAAGCCCATTAAAATAGGTTTAGATAAAAAGTCTGCTAATACGCCTAGCTTAAATTTACTAGCTATAAAACACCAAAGGCCGGTCATAGCGGTCATGGTGACAACAAGTTGCCAATGTTTAAAGCTGTCACCTGCAGCAAGAGGGGTTACTACGGCTGCAATAACGGCGCAGGTGGCGGCATCAGGGCCAACTATTAGTTGTTTGGAAGTGCCAAAAAGAGCATATAGCATCATTGGCAGTATACAAGAATATAACCCTACGGCGGCGTTAACACCGGTTAGTTGTGCGTAAGCAATGGCAACAGGTAAAGCTACGGCAGCTACCGATAGCGCCGCTCTGACATCATCAGCAAACCATTGTCGCTCGTAGTGCAGCAATGTATCTAAACCCGGCATAAAATTATATAAACGCGACAGCACTGCAATTTTCCTGTTGGTGGTAACGCTTCGATAGTAAATTTAATAACAAAATAAGTATAGCTAGGACGGTGGTTATTTTAATAAATTGCAGGTGATTATTTATCAAGATATTAAATTTATAATTTGGCAGAAAAGTTAATTATAAAAGTTAATGCTCCTGAGGCGTTTGTCTTTTTAGTCAGATTATGTGCATGGTATTAATCTACTGATATCGAACGCCTCTGGAAATAACCAAATCTAAAATTTAGTTTTTAAATTTTTTAAGATTATTTAGCTCCACATGCCGGATATAACTCAAGTACTTCTGTTACTACTTGTGCAAATAAGGCTTGTTCTTGCTGTGTTAAATCTATAGCAGGTATAAATGGCATTGTGTCTGTTAATTCTGAGGTAATGATTTGATAAAAGGTCATCGCTGTAAGGACATTGCCTGCATAGGATGCGTGATTACCGTCGGCACTATGAAGGTTTATACTAGGCATTATTTCTAATACTCGATTCCATACAAAGCCAACAGGCGCTATGCAGCTAGGTTGTTTTTTACTGATTGATAAATGGAGGTCGTAAACCAGCTTTGCTTCTGTGGGATCCCCTTTTTGAGGATGCTCCGGAAATAAAATTGGTGTGATTTTATGCTCTTTTGCGTTCGAGATTAATCGCTCAGTTGCACTCGTAGGGTAGTCAGTCGAACCTGATTGTGAGTACTTTTGTCCTTGAAAAATAGCATGACTCCAATTATCACTTTTTAATTTATCGACATTCGCATCTACGGCGACTATTTCATCTAAAAATCGGCCACTGACAGTCATCGTTTTAACTGAAGTGTTAGGTAATTGCGCTGTAATAATCGTATTTAATAATCCCCCTAACTGCGAACTATGGCTATTTCCATAGATAATTATTTTGTAGTCATTTAGGGGACTGTTATTAATGATTGCTGTTGATTTTATTATTTCAGTATTTACAGCCACTTTTGTTTCACTTCCCCCAGAGCCACATGCTGTTAATAATAGTAATGATAATGTGATTGATATTGTTGTTATATATTTTAGAGACATTGTTAATCCTTTTTCGTACCAATTATGAGTACGGCATTTAGGATACTAGACACTTTATAACCAAGTCGCAAGGTTACTTGGTTTTGGTGGAATTTTTATGGTGTTTATGTTGTGCGCTAAAGGTGATGTGCAGGAGGTTGATATTGTTTACACGGTAGCTAAATTTTAGTTTGGAGTATTATTCAATGATAATTTTATTGCTTTAAATAAATATTCAGTTATAAAAATTGTGTTGTGTTTTAACAAAAGTGTCATTTTTTATAGACGTAAAAAAGCCTGCATAAAAGCAGGCTTTAGTTTCTAGGGAAAATTAAAATTTAGCACGAATACCAAAGCTGTAACGGCGATCCGCTTCAGTGTACTTCCAAGCACCACCTAGTTCAGATAGGTAGATAGAAGGCTCACCCGTTAAGTTAGTCGCATTACCTACTAAGGTCACGTTTTCGTTAATATCCCAGCTTGCAGAGAAATCTAACTGGCCTCTGTCGTCACGATAGTTATTACCGTAAACAGTGCCTTCTGCTGAAATACTGCCGTCTGAGTTAATATTTTCTACACGTTTCTCGTTTTCAGTATCTAAGAAA